>JBJOOY010000228.1:0-7272 GCA_046051065.1 Cyanobacteriota bacterium | reverse complement strand
CCAATTAAGCTTGCACCTGCGTACCAGAGCGGAGCATAATCGGGATGATAATGGCTTTGCATTCTGGCTACTGCAAAAGCGGTGGTTGCATGACAACTCGGAAAACTATCTAATTCGCGCTCGTTATTAGGTCGTGGCGATCGAATTACTTGTTTGAGTCCATAGCAAAGTGCAAAGCTGGTAGTAGTGGCATCTACCACCCGCAGAGAATGTTGTCCGCCATGTTCGCCATCAGTTAGCAGTGGGAGCAAGGCACCGCCGCCCAGATAGACAACTGTACCAGGGCCAGACACAAAATCATCAAACGACCCCGCTCGTGCTGGCATTGCTAAGATCGGACTAGCCAGACTAGTAAGAGTTAATGCGATCAAACAGCGTTTAATCGGTAGAGCAAATGATGACAGATTCAATTTAAGATCTCTTGATTTTAGGGTTTAGGGCGATCGTTAATAATTCTCACAGTGCCTCTAATTGCTCCAACTGGCGAATAATCTGAGCGTGTTGGATAATCGGCTCGATCGAATTGATAAAGACCCATTTGAGCGTATTCTAGCGCCGAATAACAGTGAGATCCGATCGCTGGAGTCTGAATATTTGCACCAGCAGCAACTAACAAATTAACAATCTCACCATGTCCTAAATAAGCAGCGCTGGCAATGGGTGTAAAGCCAGATCGATCGCTTAAATTAACATTGGCTCCAGCCTGAATGAGTAATTTGACAATTTGGGTATGACCTGCGGCTGCGGCTTTGCCAATTGCTGCACCGCGATCGAAATCGAGATTCACTTTAGTAGTGGCTAATAACGACTGGACTCGATCGATATTACCAGCACTTGCCGCTTGAATCAATTGGATCGATTCTAACCCTGCCGTTGAGGCTCCAGCTTGAATCAGGAGATTGAGAATCTGATAATTTTCGGCAGCAGCGACTAACATCAGCACCGTATGTCCGAGATCGTCGCGGAGATCGAGATCTGCACCAGCAGCGATGAGCAGTTCCACACAATCCTGATAACCAGAACCAGCCAGCGCCGCATTGAAAATTGCGGTTTTGCCACCTGCACCTCGTAGATCGACATCAGCACCATTGGCAATCAGGAGTTTGACTATCGCCTGCCGATTGCTGCCAAAGAAACTCCCAGCAGCGAACATTAGTGCTGTCATGCGATCGCCTAAACCATCATCATCGCTGAGCAGATTGGGATTAGCACCAGCCTCTAGCAGAATTTTGACGATCGATTTATGTCCGTAATACGCCGCAGCCATTAATGCTGTATGACCTTGGGCACCTAGTTCGTCAATTGCTACCCCAAGTTCGATGGCTCGATTGACTTCAGCTACATTCCCTTCGCTGGCCATCACGATCGATTTCTCGACAGGGCGGTTTTGGGCGCGCATACGGCGTTTGTAAGCCGATTGGAGCAATCCAGCGCCATCTCGATCGGCACAGAGTCGAGTTGAGAGATTAACCAATGGATATAAATATTGATAAATCTCGCGCTCTTCACACTTAGCCGCCCATAGAATCGGCGTTTCACCGCGACTCCAAATATTCACATTGGCACCAGCATTGACCAGTAATTCTACGACAGATTGATGTCCGCCTTTAATCGCTGATAATAAAGCAGTCCAGTTATCTCGATCGACAGGTTCGTTGACATTAATGCCTCGGAGTAAGAGCATTTGGATAATTTCGGCTGCACCGCGTTCTGCTGCTAACCCTAGTGCTGTCGTCGAATTACTGCCACTGTGCGGATTTGCTCCCGCAGTTAGTAAGCACTCTACCAAATCGGCGCGTCCGCGATCGATCGCCACTCCTAGCGGGGAGTAGCCCATCTGCCAATCCCCACGATCGAGGTTAACTCCACCCGCAATTAACTGTCGAACTTGTTCGCTATCCCCATCAGCAATTGCCGCCATCAATAAAATGTTTTTTGCATTTTCCCCATCAGCTAAAGTATCGTCTTGAGTTTCATCTAGATCGATCTTGCTGTGTCTGAAAATATCAGTACTGGTTTGGAGATCTGGCTCGAATTCTGACTCATCATCATCTTCACTTGGGAATAAGTGCGGATCGAGATTGGCAAGTAAGTGTCGTTCAGGCTTAACTATTCGATCTTCATCGATCGAGTCGTAGGAACTGAGGGAGCACAGATCGTCGAGATCGAGAGCATAAGTCTCTCCTTCTTCGTAGGAAGCTTTAGCTGCGACGAACTCGCTATTGCCCTCTAACAACTCATCGAGATCGAGCGGATCATTCGGTTCTGCTGCTTGTTCATTCAAGCCTATTCGCTCTAAATTAACGTCAGACTTATCATTAAGACGATCATCGGGTTGGACGAATGTATTCGTGTTGCCCATCGATTCATCTGAGTTAAGATCGTCGAGATCGATCGCATACGTCTCGCCATCTGGGAAGATAGCATCATCGATCGCTAACAACCCATCGACTTCAATCTCCGGTTCGACTGCGTTTCGATCCAATCCTAATCGATCGAAAGTATCAAGATCGACCAAATAAGTTTCACCCTCTTCCCATGCTCCCATCGGAATCGCTAGCTCGTCTGCTTCTTCCTCCTCGGCTGTCAACAAATCTAAATCGCGGTTGAGGTAAAAAGCATATGTTTGACTCGATTCCAGTTCGATCTCTGTGACTGGTCGATCGAGGGAAATAACTGTTTGTTCTTCATCGATAAATATTTCCGCCGAATTGTGGGGATTGATCGGTTCTAATCCAGTCTGGATAGCAGTATCAGCAGCAACTGAAATTGGAGTGAGCGACGTTGGTAACGGGTCTTTGGCTGCAAAGACAGCATCTAGATCGAAGGTATAAGTACTTTCTTCATCCGTAAAGAGATCCTGCTGGTTGGGATCGAGCCGAACGGGATTTTGGTCTGAAGTTGTGGTTGATGTCGCTTTTTGCGCATTAAGTTCGACATTATTGATGACAGCGCGCGATAAGATCGATGGCGATTGCTGCGGCAATGGTGTCTCGATCTCCGTTACATGACGATCTGCGGGTTGATGAATAGTTTTGATTAGGTCTTCATAGGCAATCTGCCGATCTCTGAGCGGCGATTCGGGCATTTCATCATCCGGCGCGCCCAGATTTACACTATTAGGCGCAGGTAATGTCGAAACTCTTTTGTACTGCCGCACAGCCTCTACCTGAATCGAGAGCGCATCGATTTGGGCGGTGGGAGTCACGGTTGTTGGTACCTGCATCTGAGCCCCAGCGGCTACGAGGAGGTCGGCGATCTCCAAATTACGCTGCTGACAAGCTACTAATAATGGTGTTTGACCGAGAGCATTCGGGCTATTGACAGATACTCCGGCATCGATCGATTGTTTGACTCGATCTCGATCGGCTGCGACGATCGCATCAAATAAGCCTTGAATTTGGGGATCTACACTCATAATTGCTGCGTCCAAAATTTGGTGGGTGTCAGGTGATGTGCCTTGGGCACCGCCCATAATTAAATTTTTCCCAAGTTACGCACTAAAATATCGATCCGAGCAAAAACTCGATCGCATTTATCGATCGTCAGCGGGAAGTTTGGTAGCAACGATAGGTGAGTTGATTGATAATAAAAAGGTTCTTATTTTCACATACTCTCGATATGTTCGGTCAAATTCCTCTCAGTCTCATTCTGATCAATGTTGGTGGATTACTCGCACTAATTGGCTTTTTTGCATATGCAATCCACGATCCGACCTTTAATCTGATTGGTTTCTTCTACGGTATTCCCCTGTTATTAGGCGGTTTGGCACTCAAATCAGCCGAACTCGAACCAGTCCCTTTCACCAAACTTACTCCCGCTAGTCTAATTAAGCTGCGCGAACAGCAAGCAACACCCACGCTCAATCAACTCCGTAAAGATGTCACCCGCTTTCGGTACGGACAAGAAGCTCACTTAGATATTGCGTTAGAAAAATTAGGACTTGCGCCCAGCGATGACGATCGACCAATTTTAAATGGTCTGCATGAAGCTGAAATTGATGGTAATTATGCACTCATTTTAGACTTTTATTCTCCGTTCTTTAAAATTGATACCTGGATCGAAAAACAAGAGAAAATCACTAAATTTTTTGGTCCAGGCGTTAGAACCACGATCGAACCAACCACAGACAAAGAAGAAATTAGTGTTGCTTTAATCGTCGATTCAGCAACATCAACCTAATTATTTCGGCGTTGCTAGATTGGAGCATGAACTAGATTTAAGGTATCAGGGAATGGGGAATAGGGAATAGGGAATAGGGGGTGAGGAAAGTATTCTCAAAACATCAAATCATGCCTTAATCCAGCAACGATGTTATTTCTCTAGCCTAACTGCATACCATTGCAAATATTCTCCTGGTACTAGATGTAACTCACAACTAGTATCTAATAGATATTGCACTTTCTCGTCCAGATCGGCAATTTGCAGTACATCTTCAGGTAAATCATCCGCAAACTTAACCACAATTTCTTTGAGTCGATCGAACATTTCTACTGGAGTCAGTAACTGCTCCGGTCGATCTGTCTCTAGCAATACATAAGCATCATTATTAAACATTAAAGAGTCAGGCATATTACTTATTACTTATTACTTATTACTTATTACTTATTACTTATTACTTATTACTTATTACTTATTACTTAAATCATGAATCCAATCCTCGCACTCAACTACGAACCTGCTTTAGAATCTCTAGGTGCCGACTACTATGATGACGTAGTAGCAGCAGACTTTCCCCAACATATTTTACGCTTTCGTAATAATGATGTGCTAGCTCAACTGGGATTAGATCCTCAGCAGGTGAGTGACGAGCATTTTATTGAAGCCTTTGGTAAATTTGATAATCCCCCACATCCACTCCTAGCTTTACGCTACCACGGTTATCAATTTGGGGAATATAATCCGAGTTTGGGCGACGGGCGGGGATTTCTGTACGGACAGGTGCGGGGGATCGATAGCGAACTCTATGACTTCGGTACCAAGGGTTCGGGGCGTACGCCTTACTCGCGGGGTGGCGATGGGATGTTGACGCTCAAAGGTGGCGTGCGGGAGGTTTTAGCGGCTGAAGCTCTGCATCAGATGGGGGTGAAAACTTCGCGCTGTTTGAGTATGATTGAGACGGGTTTGGATTTATGGCGCGGGGACGAACCTTCGCCTACCCGTTCGGCGGTGATGGTAAGGTTTAGTCGATCGCATTTGCGGTTTGGTACGTTCGAGCGGTTAAATTATCTTAAGCGAAAAGATCTAATTCAAAAGTTATTAGACCATGTAATTACTTGCTATTATCCTCATTTAGTGACAGCTTCGAATGCGGAACGCTATGCGATATTTTACAATGAATTGGTCGATCGAGTTGCTAAATTAGTCGCACAATGGATGTCTGCTGGCTTCTGTCATGCAGTACTTAATACCGATAATATGTCGATAACTGGGGAAAGTTTTGATTATGGCCCCTTTGCCTTTCTACCTAGTTATAATCCTGACTTTACTGCTGCCTATTTCGACCATTATGGACGTTATAGTTATGGCAATCAACCTGGCATATGTAAACTCAATTTAGAACTACTCCAGCAGCCTTTAGACGCGGCGATCGAACCAGTCGAGATGATGATATCTTTAGCTAATTTTGAGAGTTATTATTTTACCCATTATAAACAAATGATGTTGCAAAAGTTAGGGATAGCGGGCGGAATAACACCGGAGTGTGATGAGTTATTGGTGACCACCTTACAATTATTATCAGATACTCAGGGGGGATATCATCAGTTCTGGTTCGATTTGAGTCAGGCATTTAAACTCAGATGGATGAAGGATCTAAACTTAGTATTAAGTGAAGCTGAATTAATGCCAGAAGTCATGGCAAATTCTGGCTATCAGCGGTGGTTAGAAATTTATCATCGGGTATTAAGTAATATTCCCGAGTCGGAGTTAAATTTAGGCGGGGAAGTTATGACTCGATCGAATCCTCAAACTATTTTATTACGCCCACAAATTGAATCGATTTGGGAACCGATCGCCCAAACTAATGATTGGGCACCTTTTTATGCTTTGTTAGCCAAGATTCGATCGGGTGCTTAAACTATTAACTGTTCACTGTTCACTAACAACATGTACAAAGATGAAATAGTCCAAAAAGTACGGAATCACCAATAATAGTGGGGTTAAGTAATCGTGTCAAAAATATTAGTGCAGCTTTAGTATGATTGAATTTAGTGGGGTAGAGCAGGTTTTTAAAAATATATTAGTTGTCGGTGCAGGTAGGGGCATCGGTCTAGGATTCGTACGACAGTTATTAGCCAGAGATAATATTAATTGCATTTATGCCACATATAGGTGTTTAGCATCGGCAACAGAATTACTCGAAATTCAGGATTCACGGTTGTGTTGTGTCCAAATGGACATTACTGATGAGTCGCAAATCATCGCGACGATCGATCGAATTAAAACTAATATTTCAATACTGCACTATACAATTAATTGTGTGGGTGTATTGCACGAAGGTGAGATGCAGCCAGAGAAGAGTTTGCGCCAGATTAATCCAGAACAATTATTGCGTTATTTTCAGGTAAATAGTGTAGGAGCGATGTTAATATTTAAACATATTCAGCCACTATTAAAACATCAGGATCGATCGATTGTGGCGACTATCTCAGCGAAAGTTGGTAGTATCGGTGATAATAGCTCCGGTGGTTGGTATGGATATCGGGCATCGAAGGCGGCATTAAATATGTTTATTAAAACAACCTCGATCGAGTATAAACGCACTTGCCCTCAAGCGATCGTCGTTGCGCTCCATCCTGGCACGACAGATACTAATTTATCGTTGCCATTTCAACGTAATGTTCCACCAGATAAATTGTTTTCTGTCGATCGAACTGTGTCCCAATTATTAACGGTAATCGACGGATTAGAATCTAGCGATAGTGGAGAGTTCTTCGCTTGGGACGGTAATAAATTACCTTGGTAATCGATAATTAAGATGGAGTGTTTAGATCAGATCGAAAACAGCTTTTAAAGCGTGATTAACTTGTGCTAAAAGTTCTGGCTCTAGTTCGCCGCGAATAGAAATTAGGCGATTGCGATGGTCGATGGGGCGAGTCTGCAAACAATCTGCAATTGATAGTTTACTCAAACCATTGATATCAGATGGTGCAACTTGAATGTTAGTTTTGATCCGGCTTTTCTTTAGTGACCACTCAGTTAACGGAACAACTTGAATTACAGGCACTCGCTGATTATAAATATTATTGGTAACAATGATGCAAGGACGAA
>JBJOOY010000227.1:0-6751 GCA_046051065.1 Cyanobacteriota bacterium | reverse complement strand
CAAGAATTAGGAAAAGACTTGATCGAGTTGAGCTAGGAAACCTAGGTGATTACAAAGCCGTTGGCGAAGGAGTCTATGAGCTGAAAATTGATTACGGGCCTGGTTATCGGGTATACTATACAAATATAGACCTGACAATTATTTTGCTTCTATGTGGTGGCGATAAAGACACCCAAGCAAATGATATAGAGCAGGCTAAAAAATTCTGGAATGACTTCAAGCAGCGCGAATATGCCAACGAGTAGAAGCTATCATTCATATCTAATTGAGTCTTTAAAAGATACTCAAGAAGCAGCAGCTTATTTAGATGCTGTGCTGGAAGAATGTAATTATGATGAATTTTGTTTGGCGTTGAAAAATGTTGCAGAAGCTAAGTTTGCAACTCTAGAAAGTTCTCCGTTAAATCCCGATTCTCCACGGGAGAGGCTACGCCAACGAGAAGTCGTCGAAAAGCTATTGTCTTCACCAACCAATTTAGATTTGGTTTCATCATTCCAGGCATTAAATAATCTGGGCTTTAAACTCTCAGTTGTTCCTTCCGCAATCTAAGAATAGACTACTTTAAAACCACGTCAGATTGAAATTGCAATCGCTCTTGAGACTCGATTCTCTTATGATAAGGCGGATAATAAAGAAGCTGTATTTTTTTACCAATTTTACCCACAAAATCGACCATCCGTTTCAAAAACTGAGTTCTTACACCGCTGCTTTCAGGGCCATTATCTATTTTGATTTGAATCTGTTGCGTTTCCTGCTATGGCATTACTTGTGGCTGATAAAGACATGTTCTGATCGTTAATCTTGGATAATCCCAACCATTTTATCCGATCGGTACTGTCTTAGACAGAAATCGCCTTAGATTCAAAAGACATCGATCTATTCTTGGCAATCCCCAACTCGATTAAAGCGATCGGGGCACTGGGGGCATCCGGTTCGGACTTGGCGGCGGATGGGCTATTAATTCGTCAATTGATGGAGAAGCTGAAGGAATCTGAAAGCTAGTCAAGAGGAACTACGTGGACATAATGAATTATCTCCCCTTTGCCCCTTAAACACCCCATAAACCCCGATAAAACCCCTTTTGCCCATATAATCGAAATAGCCCCCACCAGTGAAGGCGAGGGCTAGATCGATTGCCGAAGGCAGACCACAAGGGTCAACGAAAGACTGCTTGCACCAGCGCGATCGAATCAAACATGACTATTTCTACTACGAGGTTAACATGACAGCCGCCACAGATCCAGATATTCGAGAAATTAGGACAGCGGTGGAATCGATCGCTAAATCTACTGAAGCCAATACTAAGGCGATAACCGATCTGACATTAGAAATTCGATTAGGTTTTGCGAACGTCGATACTAAATTCGCCAAGTTGGAAGGGAAGATCGATACCGTCGAAGCCAAGTTAGAGGGCAAGATCGACAAACTCGACGAACGCACTAAGTTGGGATTTTGGGGCTTTATCTTTCGGGGGACAGCACTAGCCGCTTTAGCTGCACTGACAGCAATCTTTGTTAAGTACCTATTTCCAATTTTGCCACCTGAACTACCAAGGATGCCATAAAGCATCCTGACCAGTGCCGAGGAGACAGCAACAAGTCATCAATATCGATCGCCTCTAGTTCCCAATATTCAGCTACGCTTATGATAATGTAATGCCAAGTTAAGATAGCCCCGATCGCATGAGATTATTAATTAGCAACGATGATGGGATTTTCGCGCTGGGAATCAAGACATTAGCGGATACTCTCGCGCTAGCTGGACATGAAGTAATTGTAGTCTGTCCCGATCGAGAGCGATCGGCAACTGGTCATGGTTTAACTCTCCACGATCCGATTCGCGCGGAAATAGTGACGGGAGTTTTTCACCATAGTATCAAAGCTTGGTCTTGTTCTGGTACTCCAGCCGATTGTGTCAAATTAGCCCTGGGAGCTTTATTAGATCGGTTTCCCGATTTCGTCCTCTCTGGCATCAATCAGGGCGCAAACCTCGGTACGGATGTTTTATACTCTGGTACGGTATCGGCGGCGATGGAAGGGACGATCGAAGGGATTCCCAGTATTGCGTTTAGCTTAACTAGTTTTACCGATCGAGAATTTCAACCAGCAGCAGATTTTGCGAGAACATTAGTCGCTCATTTGGAGCAACAACCATTACCTGAAGCGGTGTTATTAAACATTAATATTCCCCCAGTTCCTGCTGCTGAAATTGCTGGAGTTAAAATTACCCGTCAGGGACTTAGGCGATATTTTGATACCTTCCAAAAACGGGTAGATCCGCGCGGGAAAACTTATTACTGGCTATCAGGTGAAGTCGTACAAGACTTGGAGCAACCGGAGCATTTGCACATTCCGCCAGAAATTGAAACTGACGTGCAAGCGATTAAACGTAACTATATTACGATCGTGCCGCTCCAGTTTAATATGACTTCGGCGACGGGAATATATAGTCTTAAAGATCGTGGAATTGATGATTTGAAGAGTTAAATACCATGACACAAGCGACCGACACAGACATAAATGAGATTAAGACAGCGATTGCAGCCAATTCAAAAGCCATCGTAGATTTGACCCAAGAGATGAGGTTAGGATTTGCCAATGTCGAAAACAAATTCACCAAGCTGGACGGGCGGATAGATAACCTAGAAACCAAGCTGGTAGGGAAAATCGATCACCTTGAAACTAAACTGACAGGACAAATTAACACTGCTGAAGCCAAGTTGACAGGGCAGATTAACCAACTGGATGAACGGACTAAGCTCGGATTTTGGGGCTTTATTTTCCGTGGGACAGCATTGGCTGCTTTAGCAGCACTGACAGCGATCTTTGTTAAATATCTATTCCCAACAGAAAATCTTTGGTGAAGCTCGATGAGAGCGCGATCGTCGATCGACTCCCAATTAATAGCATTGAGCTGTAGACTTAGTATCTAGGGATCGATCAAGCCATAATCGATCGTAATTTACTCAATATGGAGTACCATCTTTATGGGTAAATTGCCATTTGCCTTGTATCAATGATGCCTGTAGATCGTCATCGGGATAAGTCCCTTCATCACCAGGCGATCTATCACCGATTTCAAGATATAAGACATCTTTCTCTGTCTCATTAATCAGATTGTGAGCGTTACCAGTACCTGCCTTAAAACCCGCACACATACCTGGAGAAAGTTGAGTTCGACCTTCATCGGTTTGTAAGGTAGGATGCCCTTGCAAGATATATATAAACTCATCTTGTTTGGAGTGTGCGTGACGCAGGGCGGAGATAGCTTGCGGGACTAGGCGAGTGAGGTTGACACCAAAGTTTGACAGACCAAATAAATCACCAAGTTGATACTTGATCCGACCAGACATTCTGGTAGCAAACGGCTCCGGATAATTGGATGGTTTGATGCACGGGGGCACTTTAGCAGTGTCGATCGCGATCGGCTGAGTTTCTTCTGGCACGATAGCACGGATTATTTACGATCAATTTTATAGTTTTTTGACGGGCAGTGATTACTGGTGTCTGTGTTATTTGTCCATAATTTCTAGCTCGACCCATCTCGATCGGGATTCCCCACTCGTAAGCATTGAGATGTAGACTTAGATCTGGGTATCGATCGTTAATTTGGCTCAGATAAATTGGTATGGCGCAAACCGACATTTGGATATATTCCTGGGCATTTTTCGGTTAGTGGGAACGCTCGAGTGGTAGCATTCGATCGGTTAATTGCGATCGGTGATGCTGCATCCCTTCAATCTCCCCTAGTTTTCACCGGATTTGGTTCCCTCGTGCGTAATCTCCCCCGCCTGACGCACCTGCTCGATACCGCCCTCAAACACGATTTACTCGATCCAGACTCACTCGATCGAATTAGGGCTTATCAGAGTAATGTGGCAGTAACATGGCTATTTTCCAAAGGGATGATGGTACCCACGGGGATGCAATTACCGCCAGCGCGGATTAATGCTACTTTAAATACCTTCTTTGGCTTATTAGCCAATGAACCACCCGCAGTTGCCGATACATTTATTAAAGATCGTACCAACTGGATTACCTTTAATCGCCTTGCCCTCAAAGCCGCCAGTCAAAATCCCGCCTTATTATTATGGATTTGGACAACGGCGGGAGCTAAGGATATTTTCCGCTGGTTGGGTAGTTATATTATCTGTGGTGTAGATGCGATCGTCAATTTCCTGTTTGGTAGTTGGGTACCAGCTCTAGCCAACCAAATTCAACCCTGGTTAGAGTCTAAATCTCCCCGCCTCTGGCTGCGGCTATTGGCATTTAGTTACACCCTCAAAGCTGGTACTCAACCGCCCACTGCACCACCTAGTGCCAGGATTAATCCTAATTCGTTAACAGTGGAAAGTTAGTTAATCCTGTCTCGATCGACCATCTTGTCGCACTACAAAGCAAGGAGCGATGCCGAATCGGGAGGCTTCCGCCCGGATTATCGGCATCATCAAGAGCGGAAACCACCAGCTCGTGCGCTGCTGCTTGTGTCGGGAAACTAGGGCGGGCGCGCACCACAACATCCAAAATCAGTTAAAGTTACTGTGGCCGAAAAATAGGATCTTCAACTGAGGTTGATTGGTTGAGAATTTCGATCGGTTCGATTTCTTCGGCTGGCTGAAAGCCAAAAATGCGGGAGTAGAAATAAAATTCACCAGTCAGCGCGCGTTTAATTGTCGCTGCGGCTCGGAAGCCATGTTGCTCGGACGGAAAGGTCACATAAGCAACAGGTACACCTCTAGTTTGGAGCGCAGCTACCATCATTTCTGCTTGATTGGGCGGAACTACTTTATCTTCTAAACCTTGGAAAAAGATGATCGGACAGGATAATTGAGCGGTAAAATTGAGTGGCGATCGAGCTTGGTAAATCTCTGCTCTAGTTGGATAGGGTGCAACCAATCGATCGAGATACCGAGACTCAAACTTGTGAGTATCTTGCGCCAATGCTACTAAATTACTGACCCCATAGTAACTCGCACCAGCCTTAAACACATTCCAAAAAGTTAGCGCGCATAATGTAGTGTACCCCCCGGCGCTACCACCCGAAATTGCCATCCGCTCCGGATCGACCAATCCCTGTTGGACTAGATAAATTGCAGCATTGGTACAATCATCGACATCGACAATACCCCATTTACCATCGAGGCGATTTTGATAGGCTTTACCATAGCCTGTACTCCCACCGTAATTAACATCTACTACTGCAAAGCCGCGGCTCGTCCAATATTGAATTTTAAGGTTGAGTTGATTAGAAGTAGCGGCAGTGGGGCCACCATGACTTTTGACTAAAAGTGGGGGTTTCGAGCCGAGAAATGGTTGATAATCTTGATTGGTGGGAGGATAATAAAAGGCATGAGCGGTAAGACCATCAGTGGTCGGAAATTCGATCGATTGTGGCAGCGATAAATAACCCCGATCGACATTTATTTGACTAGAAAATTTGAGTGCTTGACGTGTTTCTGAGTCAAAATTGATCGTCACAATGTGATTCATTTCTCTGGCCGAAGCTGCACAAAAAACGGCAGAATTACCTTGAGCGCGAACGCTTGAAATATCGCTATAAGGAACATTGAGCGAGGTCAGATGTTTACTTTGTGTATTAATTAAAGCTAGATACCAAATCCCCCCTAAATTATAAGTACAAACGATGCGATGTTTGCCTAATAAAGCATAGGTAGACATCCCAAATACCCATTGGGGCAAACTAAATTCGGCATTGAGCGGATAAATCGACTCCACACTTCCATTCTGCCAGCGATAGAGATTGCCCCAACCAGTGCGGTTGCTGATAAAGTATAAAGTATCATTAGATAACCATTGCGGCTGAAAGATTGCCTCATTATTACCACCAGCGATTAATGTTGGTGCGGATAGATATCCATTACTCATCGTCGCAACTTGCAGGTTGGTAGCATCCCAAGGCATATTAGGATGATTCCAACTCAACCAGGCTAATTTAGTCCCGTCTGGACTCAATCGCGGCGCTGCATAAAAATCGCAACCACCAGCTAAAATATAACTATCTTTATGATTGGTCAGACTGATGCTGACGATCGTATTTAGGGGTTCAAAGTCCGCCGAATCATGTTCTTCTTGAACGCAAATCAATCGTTGATGGCGAGGATCGATAATTAAATCGGCATAACGATGTTTGGAATCGAACGTGATTTGCCGAACTCGTTCGGGATGCTCTCCAGCCAAATCCTGTGTATAGATGCAATTATCGCTATTATTACTAAAATAAATCTGTCGATCGATAACTGTATATGCTGCACCGCCATATTCATGAACGCGATTTCTGACATTATATTCTGGCGGCGTGATGTCCGTAATATTGCCACCACTAGTCCGCCTAACGACTACGTTTCGACCTGCTTCTTGCGGCCGAGATTCTAGCCAATAAATATCTGTACCATCCAATACAATTGAACTAATGCCAATCGTATCAGCTACGATCGAATCAGCAGTAATTGGCGATTGCCAGGAACCAAATGGCGCAAGTTTCATAATCAAGGAGTATCAGGGCACTGTCTAGCTAAAGGGTGAATGTTTTTAGTTTACAATTGAAATTGAGAGTAAAACTAATTCAGCTTTACTCTCAATTTTTGCAATAATTCTTATCATTCAACACTTCTGGATCAGATGCGATCGAGTGTTGCAATGGCAGGAGGTTTAATGTGGATCTATTTAAATAACCCCTGAAAAAAATGCTTGTAAAATAAACATTTTTTCAGGGGCGATTGGGTTGAAACCAA
>JBJOOY010000226.1:0-4922 GCA_046051065.1 Cyanobacteriota bacterium | reverse complement strand
CGATCGCTGATGTTTCAGTAACATCGATACTTTTTAACACGATCGGTTTTACTTTCGGAAAGACGATCGGAAATAATAATTTCTCCCAGATCGGTACGCCCTGAGTTGAATATCGTACTATTTACAACTAATGAATTATTGAGTATTAGTGATGAAATCTGCTGGTACCCGCACAGGGCGGCGGGTAGTTAGGCTGATAAATAGGATTGTTTGTTTAGCTTGAGCGGCTGAATGTTCGCCATTGAGAATTTCGGCTGCTAAAATACACCTAAGCCTACCTACTTCCTCAATCCACATTCTGCCGATCGCGCAATCTTGAATTGTCAATTGGCGTTGATAATTAATCTCGGTATTAGTGAGAATTGGCGCAATCCCAGTTAATAGTAAGTCGGGTAAGGGGATATAGTGTTGCGCCAACATCGTCAGACGGAGATCTTCGAGCCAGCGGACATAGACGAGATTGCTGACAATACCTGCGAAATCGATATCATAAGTCCGGATCGGCAGATCTAGTTCGACTAACATCGATCGAGGAGTAGATGACATACCGTCTAAGTTTTGCAAGTTGATAGTAGAAAGTATATTACTTTTCCTGGATCGATCGAGTTTCGATCTGCTGAGAATGTGCACTAACTAGCCTCAAGCAGAATATCGATCTCAAACTACTTGAGGTGAATTATCTAGACTAGTACAAATGTTGTGAAATTATGATTCAGTCGCAACCATCTGATTAACTTGCTTAAATTTGCGCCGGATTAAACGGAGGAAAATCAACCATTTTTGGGCGGGTAAATCCTTAACATCAATCGCATCCTAAAAGATGAAGTTAAACTGCGGTTTATATTGAGATTAAGAGCAGATTGAGCGATACACTATTCCACTGGAGGTCGATCGGCCGATATTATATTTAGATATTTTGAACCGATTCGCTCGTCAGACACTTGACAAATATTGAATCGATATTAGATAATACAAAGCTGGTTGAAAAAACAAGCAGATGCGTGACTGGCGGAATTGGTAGACGCGCTAGATTCAGGTTCTAGTGTCCGCAAGGACTTCCGAGTTCGAGTCTCGGGTCGCGCATATTTTAAGCGCATAATTAATTGTCAGCAAGTGATTATCGATTGAGTTTGATAATTACTTGCTGATTTGTTGTATTTTGAGCAGGAATGCTGAGTAGGCGATCGGTACTATATTATGACTGGCGATCGCCGACCGACTGATTTTTGGACATCATCTGTGATATTTGGAGCATCGAAGATGACAAGTAGTCACTGTTAAAATACGTTAAATAGCGGTACTTTTTAATACTAAAATCTGCTAAGGTAAAATTACGTATTTGAGATATAACAAATACTGTCAATAGCTTCTGGCAAGATACTATGTTTACGACTAATTCATTTATTTGCCATCGTTCGACAAATATCAGCTAAATGGCTGTATTTATTAGCAAGGGAACTTGCTAATGTTATGACAAGATTACAGGATCGCTGTTAGTTTCCATTGTATCTGTGTTGTCCAGAACTACTTTTTTATGGCCGATGTTGCTGTGTCCCATCAGTTTGAAACACTAGTCAACAATGTTGATGAAGCCAAGCGTCCAGACGCGATTACTACAAATGTGACAGTAGGTACGATCTTAGCTAAACGATACGTCATTCAGTCGTTATTGGGTCAAGGCGGCTTTGGAATTACCTTTTTAGCTCGAAATATTTGCTTACCAGGGCATCCACCATGTGTGGTTAAAAAACTCGCGCCAAGATCGACTGAACCGAGCCAAATTGCGATTGCACCCCAACGGTTTTATTTAGAAGCACATAGTTTGAGTCGGCTGGGTAGTCACCCCCAAGTGCCCACCCTGCTCGATTACTTCGATCTCGATGGCAATCTTTACTTAGTCGAAGAATATATTCCGGGCGTAGTGTTAACGCAGATTATCAATCAGCAGCGCAAATTTACAGAGCCAGAGGTCGAAAATTTCCTATTTCATATGCTGCGGTTGCTGGAATATATTCACAGTCATCGGTTGATCCACCGGGACATTAAGCCTCAAAACATAATTTTATGTCAGATCGATCGTCGGTTCGTATTGGTTGATTTTGGCGCGATCGAAGATCTCGATCCTGCAACTAAAGAAATTAAAAAGCGAGCAAAAAACGGTCAGTCGATCGGTACGCCAGGATTTTCACCACCAGAACAATTAGCTAATAGCACTGTCTATGCTAGCGATATCTATGCATTGGGCATGACTTGTCTGTATCTATTGACAGGTAAAGAGCCAAATCAATTTTCCACCGATCCCCACACTTGCGAACTCGTTTGGCAGGATTCAGTGGAAATTAGTGAAGGATTGAATGAGATAATTAGTAAAATGGTGCAGGTTTCATTAGTCGATCGATATCGATCGGCGACTCAAGTCTTAAATGCACTGGATAATCGATCGGTACGCGCGAAATTACGCACATATTTAGACCAAAAACACGCGATCGCTAAAGGTGAAAATATTGGTTCTCGGATGTATTATCCAGCAGTCGTCAATTGGGCATTGAAGATGTAGTCAGATCGGTGGGCATTGGTACGAGTAGTTTGGTTAACTCTTGATTTGCTAATTGGTATTCCGTTTCTATTTGCGCCAATAGTCGATCGATCCCATTGAGATCTCCCTGCTGACTTTGGGCTTCCATTTGCTGGCACAACCGCCCTAATTTTACCGCACCTAAAGCATTACTCGTACCCTTGAGCGTATGAGCAGCGTGAGTAATCGCTTCTGCATCATCAGTCTGGATCGATTGGTTAATCTGACTCAGCAGCTTAGGCGCTTCATCATCTAAAAATATCGGAATTAAGCGCTGGATCAGCGTGGGGCTAATTGTGGATAATCGATCGATCACAGTGCGATCGATTGTTGCTGTTGTGGACGTGACACGATCGTTCACCTCTAATATTTCTGCTGGACTACCATGCTGTCCCCACCTATAGATGACTCGTTCCAACACATCCATAAATACAGGCTTACTGACATAGTCATCCATCCCTGCCTCTAAACAAGTCTGGCGATCTCCCTGCATGGCATTAGCTGTCATGGCGATAATTTTGGGGCGGGGATATGTTACCCCAAGACTCTCCCACTCTCCCACTAAATATTTAGCAGTTGCGAAACCATCCAGTTTGGGCATATGTAAGTCTAAAAAGAGCATGTCATAGAATTTATGTTCGATCGCTGCAATCGCTTCTAGTCCATTGTTGGCGATGTCGGGAGTGTAACCGAGCTGCTCGAACATCGCGATGGCGAGTTCTTGATTGATCTGATTATCTTCGGCAATCAGAATCGATAACGGGAGCGTTTCACCTAATTTTCGATCGCTGGGGGAAATAATTCGCTCGGTTGAAGAGCTAACCAGAGTAGATGGACACGATCCGGCGTTAGCCACGATCGTAAAGCAGAAGGTAGTACCTCGATCGATTTCACTCTCTACCCAAATTCTGCCCTGCATCATTTCGATTAGCCGCTGGCAAATAGTTAACCCTAATCCCGTACCCCCATATTCGCGAGTTGTAGAAGTGCTTGCTTGAGTAAAAGGTTGAAATAATCGATCGATATCTTCAGCAGCGATGCCAATTCCCGTATCCTGGACAGAAAATTGGATTTCATAATTGCCCAAAGCTGTTACGCTGGAGCGACAAGAAATACTGACTTTGCCTGTAGCTGTAAATTTAATCGCATTACTCACCAGATTGATTAACACCTGTCTCAACCGAGTAACATCGCCGACAATACAATTGGGTACATCCGCAGCTAGCTCATAGGTAAGTTCCAGATTTTTTTCGGTAGCTTTAGGCAAAAGTAGATCCACTACATCTTGCAGCAACAGCCGGAGATCGAGCAGTCGCTCTTCTAACTCTAATTTCCCAGACTCAATTTTGGAGAAATCTAAAATGTCGTTAATTACAGACAGCAGCATCTCGCCACTGATGCGAGCAGTGTTCACATATTTATGCTGTACCGGAGTTAATTCGGTCTTTGACAATAATTGTGTCATGCCCAACACCCCATTAATCGGCGTGCGAATTTCATGACTCATCATCGCCAGGAAGTCAGACTTGACTTTGAGAGCTACTTCTGCGGCATCTTTGGCTTGCTGAATTTCGGCAATGGCGGCTTGAAGTCGATCGTGTTGCTGTTTGATTCTGAGCATAGAATGCACTCTAGCTATCAACTCTAATCTATTTACAGGCTTACTGACAAAATCATCAGCACCAGCATCTAGACACCGCGATAAATCTTCTTTGCTACTCAATGCTGTCACCATTACCGTCGGGATAAATTTCCACACTGGATGATGTTTGATCTGTTTGCACACTTCAATCCCATCGATTTCTGGCATCATCACATCCAGTAAAATCAGATCTGGTCTAAAAATATGTAGAGAATCGATCGCCTGCCGTCCATTAGCAGCATAATGCAATTGATAATTGAGATTGCCTAGCAGTGCTTCAATTACGTCAAAGTTATCGGGTTCGTCATCAACGACTAAAACAGAGGGCTGATTCATTGCAATTATCCTGTGTGGCTAAAAATGGCTGAATGGTTTTTGTTAATTAGGGTGATGTTGATAAAATCGATTTGTTAGAGTGCCCATATCTAGATTGCCCATTTTTGAGATATTTCTAGCGGTTAATTAAATATTTTGCTCGCTCGTCCGAGCTGGAATCGATTTCCAGCCAATTGGTGTCTACTCAATCTCTCTCGATCGTCAATAATAGTTGTTAAAGGTACTGATTTTCAAACAAATACCTTGATGGTAGTCTGGCTCTGGGTTAGCGCTAGTGTTTATCTGCTGGTGCAAGCTCTGAGCTGATCTCAATCTAGACTTTCGATCGAGTTAAATCGAGCTTGAAGTAACTATACTTTTATTTATAAA
>JBJOOY010000225.1:0-3393 GCA_046051065.1 Cyanobacteriota bacterium | reverse complement strand
CCACTCAGCCGTAACAATTGAAGATCGATCGTCATTCATAATTTATAATTCCCAATCGATATCCCTTG
Organism: Cyanobacteriota bacterium; assembly: GCA_046051065.1. Lineage (GTDB taxonomy): Bacteria > Cyanobacteriota > Cyanobacteriia > Cyanobacteriales > Chamaesiphonaceae > Chamaesiphon. The sequence continues at coordinate 3,325 of JBJOOY010000225.1, read as the reverse complement.
CCATATACAGTCTGAATCAATTCAGGCGATTCCTTAACTTCAATTTTACGGCGAAGCAGGCGAACTAGTGCAGCTAGTACGTTACTGCTAGGTGGCGTGGATTGACCCCAAAGCTGTGATTGAATTTGATTGTGGGTTAGGACTTGTCCGGCATGTTGCATCAGATAACCGAGCAATTGAGTTTCTTTTTCCGAGAGTTCAATACTGCGTCCACCAACATAGGCAAGTTGATTGTCCAGATCTAATTCTAAATCCTCGACTTGGAGTTTCGATCGAGTCGGATACAGATCTGCTGACTGAACGCGCCGCAGCAGAGCGCGGACTCTGGCAAGTAATTCCCGTAGCTCAAAGGGCTTAACTAAATAGTCGTCTGCCCCCGCATCCAGCCCGATGGTAAGATCGTCGAGCGTATCTTTTGCAGTTAAGAATAATACTGGCGTAATGTCACCTTGAGAACGTAAATTTTGACAAATTTCTAACCCAGTCAGATCGGGCAGCATCCAATCTAAAATCAGCAGATCGTAACTGCCCTCACTTGCTAAACTAAATCCAACTCGACCATTAATCGCAACATCGACGGTATATCCTTCCCGTGTCAGTAGCCGACTTAATGGTTCGGTTAAAGCAGATTCATCATCAACCAGCAAAATTTTCATCAGTAGCTTGTTAATCCAGACATGAACGATTCTGACAAGTGCGAGGGTATAATTAAATAATTGGTACTTGAGATTGCTTAACAAACTGTATATATCGTTAATCTCAATCCTAAGTTAATTGTTATCTTGGTGCTAAAGCCTTTTTGTGCTATTTCGATTCTTGGCTGACAGCCGATCGAGACTATCATCTTCAGGCTAGATTATGTTAGATTTACACCGAGTTCGCTATCCTATTATTATCACGATCGCTAACGTGCTATTACAATAGCCCGAACCGATCGACTGAGAATTCGACTCAAATATTGCTAACATTGCTAACGATGTAGTCAGCCCTTTATCTCTCCTTAGTTCAAGGCGTAAGTCCAGGTTATGCAACCACCAGTTCAATTGGGAACACTGCTGCAACAGCGTTACCGCGTGACCAAAGTGTTAGGTCAAGGGGGTTTTGGGCGCACTTATTTAGCTCAAGACACTGGTTGTTTTGATGAGACGTGCGTGCTCAAAGAATTTAGCCCTAACGATCGCGGTCGTGAAGCACTCAAGAAATCTCGGGAACTATTTCATCGCGAAGCTGAGGTGTTATATCAAATTAACCATCCTCAAATTCCCAAATTTCGTGCCAATTTTGAAGAGCAAAGACGACTCTTTTTGGTACAAGAGTATGCCGAAGGCAAAACAGTCGCCAAAACTCTCAGCGAGAGATTAAGACAAAACTACACTTTTACAGAAGCTGAAGCGGTTGAGTTTTTGCAAAACATGCTACCAGTATTGAATCATATTCATAATATGGGTATCATTCATCGGGATATTTCGCCAGATAACATCATTTTTCGCGATCGAGATCGGTTACCCGTGCTGATCGATTTTGGTGTAGTTAAAGCGGGAGTCACTCAACTAGAGGTATCGACCCAAATTCATCAAGGGACGACCGTCGGTAAAGCCGGATATGCACCAGGCGAACAACTGCAAACAGGAGAAGCCTATGCCAATAGCGACTTATATGCCTTAGCAGTGACAGTCGTAGTCATGATGACTGGACGCAAACCCGAAAGTCTGATTGACAAGAGTACCATGACCTGGAAATGGCATCAATGGGTACCCACACTCACGCCCTGGTTTGCTAAAATTCTGAATAAAATGCTCAGTAGGGTGCCCAACAGTCGCTATCAATCAGCCAGTGAAGTGTCTCAGGCATTGCGATCGGTATCAGATTTCGTTGGCTCATCCGCCCTTACTGGTGTCGAACCCGATCGAATTAGTCCACCAACAGTCACGCCCCAACCGAGACCGATACCGCCCAGCCAAAAATCATCACCAATTAATCCGGTTCCTTATAAGCAACCTAAATCCCCAAATCCACTGTGGGGAATTTTAAATACACCCTGGGGTATTGCCCTCGGTTCGGCAATAGTAGCAGCAGTATTTCTGTTACCACTATTTTTATTGGGGCGATCGATGATGCCCTCACCTAAAACTAATGAGATTAAGACGGTACCACCTGTAGCAACTAGGATCGATCGAACCCCCGTACCTGCTGCAACTCCTGCGATCCAGACACCAGCCCCAACCCCAACCACCGACCCATCGCCACCTGTAACTACAGCCGCTACTCCCGAACCTGTAGCGATCGAGGTTGGTAAACTGACGATTAAAGAAGGGATCCTAAACTCAACACAACCTACTGTTTTCAGTTTGAACCTGCCAGTCGGACAACAGCTCAAGACGGTTTTAACAACCGACCCGACTGGAGCAACGATGAATATCATGGCACCGAATCAGGCAAATGTAGATGTTTTCGCCAAAAATACCGTAAATTGGCAGGGACCCGTTCCCCTGGCAGGTGAATATCGGATCGAAATTGTCTCACCTCCAGGCGCGATTAGCAGCAGATTTAGACTGGAAATTACCGCGACAGCCCCTAACTCTTCTCCTACACCCATCGCCACACCAAAAGTTAAATAGTGCCGATCGAGTGGAATCTTGTCAAACAGATCGGCTAGAATCTACGGTTTAGCCTTTGACTAGTATCGTATGAATAATGAATCGATCGATTCTCCACCAGAGACGTTCCACCCACAGCAAATATTTGATGATTCGATTTCTACGCTGGGACTCGATCGAATCCAGCGTCATCTCCTGATTTGTGCCGACCAAACCAAACCGCTATGCTGCTCAACAGCAGATAGTTTGGTGGCTTGGAACTATCTTAAGCGCCGACTCAAAGAGCTAGGCTTAGATCGTCCCGCTGCACCTAATGGCTGTATATTTCGGACGAAGGCGAACTGTCTGCGGGTCTGCCATCATGGGCCAATTCTGGTTATTTACCCCGATGGTGTTTGGTACCATTCTGCTACACCAGCAGTGATCGAGCGAATTATTCAAGAGCATCTACTTGGAGGTAGAGTGGTGACTGAGTATGCTTTTTTGACAAATTCACTAACTAAATCGTTAGCAATCTGAAGCCGATCGAATGCTATCTTCATTCGGGTAATAAGTAATTAATAGTCTGAGCGATAAATTTAGCGCCCGTCGATAAAATCGATCGACAGATCTAACTAATTCAAGCTAGCCGAACGACCGATTTCATCAGCATTTGCCGACTAAAATTCCGCCAAACGGAACTAACCGATCGAGAACAAATATAAATCATTACCACTCGATCGCAAACT
>JBJOOY010000224.1:0-4072 GCA_046051065.1 Cyanobacteriota bacterium | reverse complement strand
AGGTGCCGCGATCGGTAGCTTTCTCAATGTCGTAGTCTACCGCATTCCAGCAGGTTTATCTGTAATTTGGCCGCCGTCTCGCTGCCCTAAGTGTCTGCATCAACTAGGAATGGGTGAAAATATCCCGATTCTGGGCTGGCTATTCCTCAACGGGAAATGTCGTCACTGTCGCACGCCAATTTCAATTCGTTATCCGCTAATCGAACTAGCGACAGCAATTATTTTCGTCATTGTTTACAATCGCTTTGGCATTTCGATTCAGACAGTGGGTTATTGCTTATTAATGTCTTGGTTGCTTGCACTCACGCTCATCGATTTAGATACGATGACACTACCCAATTCCCTCACTCAACCGGGATTAGTAGTAGGACTAATTTTTCAAGTTATCGCGGGATATTTAGACAACCATTCATTGCACAGCAGTAAGGAATATTTCATCCAAGGTATCGTGGGCATGGTACTGGGGATTTGGATTTACGATATCATTCAGATCGTTGGTAGCTCAATGGTCGGGCAATCAGCGCAAGGTGGTGGGGACGCAAAACTGATGGCAATGATTGGAGCCTGGTTTAATTGGAAGTTTGTGCTGTTATCAGGTGCAGCAGCTTCTACTCTGGCTTTAATCGGTTTTTTAATTACTGCTGCCCGTGCGATGGTGAGGGGTGGTGGGATGAAAGGTGGCTCGCATCAACTCCTCCAACGTCAACCATTAGGCCCATTTATCGCACTCGGCGCAACGATTATTTTGTTTGAAGAAGATCGGCTGGTGAATATCTATCAACAGTTTATCAACTCGCCCTACCGCGATCCATGTTCGTTGTTATTACTAATTATGCTAGTAGCACTCCTACTCTGGACTCGCAGAATGCGCATCCAGAGTTATTAATCACAAATAGGGGATAGTAAATAGAACTATTTACTATCCCCTATTCCCTATTCCCTATTCCCTACCTTACACTCGACGTAAGTTAAGTAATTCTTTAGGTGAAGCTAACAGATCGATCGCAACAAAGAAGATTTTACCTTGAGCGTCGAGCAAGAAGCGCCAAGCAATGTTCATCCCAACATTGGCACCAAACCAAGGAGTTTGCACTTTACCAGTAACTTTAATTTGGGTATAACCATCATCGATCGATTCAACAACACCACGTTCTGGTAACATTTTCAGACCAGCACATTCTTCCCGCATGTAAGTGAGAATGCCTGGGCGTCCAACAACTGGTGCTTGGAAAGGAGGTTGGAGAGCACCATCATCCACAAATAACTCTGATGCGGCGGTAAAGTCAAAGGCATTCATGTTATCGCTGTAGCTCAATACGGTGTAATTGTCTACACCCTCGATCGCGACGCGAGAACGGTCTGAAAATGCTTTGGGAGTAACTGCGGGTGCTTCACGTTTGTCATAGTCTAGACTGCGTGCGGAGTCGTAACCCATATTGACTACTGTATTGCGCAATACGGTAATTTGTTGACCTGCATCGAGTTGCTTGATTGTTTCTAGCAGCCCGCTTGCTTCAGGTGAAGGTACATAGCCAGCCGGAATTGGCGCAACCAAACCCTGTTTCATCATTTGCCCTAACTCATACCAAAAACCAAGTTTGGTATTCATCCGAAATGCTGTGTAACTCCGGCAAAGTGGGGTATCATTATGCATCGCCAAGTCAGTCATCACTTGGGTCTGTTCGCTGGGTTGCATCGCTTTGATTTGGTCTAACAGCGGTTGTGCTAGCGCCATACTTGCCGAACCTGTTGCGGCGGGAGTAATTGTAACTCCCATCTCGGTATAAGCATACCAAAGCAAGGCTAATTGATCTTCAACGCTGAGTTTGTCAAATGCTTCGGTAGTAGCTGGAACAGCATTCGCAATCAGAGTGTTAGAAAAGATCGACTGAGCAGACTGGAGTGAGATAGACATAAGCGATATATTATATAATGTAATATTGACCCGAAGTGTAAAGTTAGATTTCGCATACAAAACTTAACTTGACGTCACAATAGTACAACTAATTTGCCTTAGAAAGCAAGTTTATGAGTGTTATTAAGTAGTTATACAAGGTATTTGGTTATATTATGATAAAAGTCAATATATCTTCATAACAAAATATGAATCCGGGCTGGCGATTATTTTAGGGATAAGCAGAGATTGTCGATCGGGTGGAAGGTTAGTTAGAGCTACAGCAACCGATCGAAATTTGCGCGATCGACTGACACACTATTAAATTCTATACTATTGTTCTCGACCAGGATCCACACATTTAATAGGCTAGTGAGGTAATTAAACCGATGTAGTTCTAGTGGCTTAAATCACTACTAGTCATCAGACAATGCATTAAAATTAGTTAGGATGAGTCAGCTCAGACTTATTTTAATTGTTATTCGTAATAAGTTGTATGATAATTAATGGTGATTCATGGAACAGGATGGCTATTAATTCAATCGAGTATATAAAGAAAAGGTTGAGTACGTGAATTCCATTTAAGTAGATTTAATCAAAGCCAAGGGATGAAATTCAATTTCCATCCCTTTTTTATTAAACTTAGTTTATCTATTCATTAACTACTTTTACGGTAGTTCCTACCTTCACGATCCGATATAGCGCTTTGACATCGCGATTGAACATGCGCACGCAGCCATGAGATGCGGCTGTGCCGATCGATTTGAGATTGGGGGTGCCATGAAAGCCGATCACATCTTGACCGTCAGTCCAGAAACCAATCCATCTCGATCCGAGCGGATTTTCGCCACCTGGGGCTAAGACTTCTCCAGTTTTGAAGCTAGTCCAGGCAGGATTTTTAATTTTTTCCATTACCTGCCATTCCCCTGTGGGAGTTTCCCAGCCTTTTTTGCCGATCGCAATTGGATATTTAGTAACGAGTTTGTCGCCTTTATAAACGTATACGTGTTTCTGTTTGAGTTTAATAATCAGGTTTACCGTAGCGACGATCGGTTGTTGGCTGTTGCTGGCAGAACTTGCGGGGTTTACAGTCGATCGCTGCTGAGCGTGCGGTGGGTTTGGACTAGACTCGATCGGTGATTTAACCTCAGTCGAGGTTGGATTGGGAACAGGTAGTGAGATCGAATTTACTGTTTGAGTTGCTGGCTGTCGATCGTCCTCTGGTGTGACTGAATTAACTTGCTTCGGGTAAGAATTTGGCGAAGATGGAGTAAAAGTTTGAGCGTGCAACCCGATCGGCATTGTCACTAGTACATTTACTAGCACCAATCCGGCCTTAACCGATAATTTTTGTGCGCATCGAGACATTATCAAAATTTGTTAATCTTACTGTTGAATTACCATATTGCTATATAAAAATAGTTAAGAATATCTTACCCATAAAGCTCGATTTTGATATCATGCGATTACACTGAAAAAGTATCTAGATGCAATGATGGCTGATAATTTTAGCAGTTAATAACTAGTGGGTCGATCGAATCGAATGTCAAATATTCAAGTTAAATCTGCGTCAAATGCGGTATTTTCCCAGTGAGATAAACACATCCGAACGCCATGTTGGAGTGCTGAGGGTAGATCCGATCGATCCGCTAGTTGCAATATTTCTGGCGGGATGGTGGTAGAGAGTTTAGCAATGGCAGCGATAGTATAAAGTTTAACTCGATCGTCTGGATCTCCTAGTAAACCGATAAGATCTGGGACGGTGTCAGGATTACCGAGGTTCCCCAGGGCTGTGGCAATTTCTTGTGTGATGATTGCTGAATGTCCGGCGCTATTCGATCGCAAATAATCGACGATTTTCTGACTGGCATAGTCGCGTTCCCATTCTGTTTTGCCGATACTTATCAAAATTTCCTGGGCTAAATCAGGGGGTGCGGTAATTAGGACATCAGCTAAACTAGCGATCGCCGATCGAGTACCGATCCAGCCTAAAGCCAGAATAACTGTCGATCTTAAGGTCGCCGGAGTATGCGGTGATGCCAATACTTCAACCAGCACATCAACAGCACTCGGATCGTTGATGCGGGCTAGATTGAGTGCTGTCATCTCACACACGGCAAGGTTGAGATCGAATAATAATGGTCGGAGCTGTTGGACTAAGTTTAATTCAGTGGCAAG
>JBJOOY010000223.1:0-5393 GCA_046051065.1 Cyanobacteriota bacterium | reverse complement strand
ACCTGGCTGGGTAAATTTGAAGATATCGACTCAATTCGATCGATCCAAACAACATAATCTTCGGGTGGAATTATTAATTCTCCCCTCGCAGTTTGGAGGATAAAGTTACCTTGCCTAGGCTGTAAATCTTGGACTTGATACCAGTTACCCCTAACAAAAATCGATATATCGATCGGTAGATTAGTAACGTTAATTTCATAACGTTTATTGTTCCACCAAGAACGCCATAATTTAATTACTTCAGTATAATTTAATTTATATCCATCCGGAATGTTATAATAATGATGTTCGGTAAAATTCGGATGAGAGGATCTGTTAAGATCGATAAATCCCAACTCCGCTAAATTCTGAAGGATAATAGTTCTATAAATAGAATTATTCGTAATTAAAACTTTCCGCTGCCATTCCTTAGTTTGCTTAGCAATTCCGAGCAATTTACCGCTATTATTACTCAACCGGATCGATGTTTCGGTATACTCTAACTTTAAATTATTACTGGAGATTGAATGCTTTTGACCTTGAGTGAAATACCTAATTATTTGCAGCTCTTCAGCCGTAAAATTGGGATATCGATCAGGTCTATAATTCATGTCAGTCATAAAATCGTGCCAGCTAAAAGTTGAGTTAGATAGAATTTTTAAATAACGTTGATAAAGCGTACCATCTGCTGTGACAGTTGTCACTCTCAAGAGAGCTTCGATCTAGCATAGTCATCGTTTAGTAGCAGTTATTGTTTGTTGAATGTAATAACTGATACCTACCTCTGTCCACGATTTTAGCCAGCTAAACTTACAATAGAACAGTGGGTAAGACGATTTTGAGTATTTTGACTTAGCTAAAATATGCAACCATGACAATATGATGATCTCAATCACTTCAAGTTTGGGTTTTCTTAAGGTAATATGGTTTAGTTTCAGATATCCATAAGTGTTAAAAACATGAGTTTGTAAATCGATGAATTCAGCTCTCATTACTACGTAATTTCAGGCAATTTTTCCAGCTCTAACCTAAAAAATCGCACCCGATCGAACGTGTAAAATCTGTGAAGAGTCTAACCATTTGGCATCAAATGCACCGAGATGAGTAGTCGTAATCAAGGTTTGGAAGCGATCTTCGATCGCACTAAGCAATCGATCCTGACGAGTGAGATCGAGTTCTGCTAATACATCGTCAAGTAGTAACAATGGAGGCTCACCGACAATTTGTTCGATCAGTTCTAACTCGGCTAACTTTAATGCTAAAACTAGGGTGCGCTGTTGTCCTTGAGATCCATAAGTTTTAGCTGGAGTACGATCGATCGTCAGTTCGATTTCATCGCGATGAGGCCCAACGATCGTATTACCTAAACTTTGTTCCGCAGCATGGCGTAAGTGTAATCGATCGCTAAATGCATGATAAATCGATTCAGGAGTATTGTCAGCGATCGTGATATTTGGTGTATAAATAATTTCCAGATGCTCAGTATTTTTACTAATCCTAGTATGCCATACTTGTGAGATCGGCGCTAATCGATCGATAATCCGCGCCCGGCGGCGAATTACCTTAGTACCAGTTGTAATTAATTGATGATTCCATAATTCCAATTCTGCTGGTTCGATCGTGCGATGTTCTGCTTGTTTGAGGAGACTATTTCGTTGTTTGAGTACTCGCTGATATTCTTGTAAAATATGTGCGTAAACTGGCTCGATTTGAAATAGTAATGAGTCGATCCATTGCCTGCGTGTTTCTGGATTACCACGCACTAAATCGAGATCTAAGGCTGAAAATTCTACCGCATTTAATTGTCCTAAAAAATCTAACTGTCGCTTGAGATTTTCTTGATTGAGATTTGCCGTACGTCGTCCTCTATCTCTAAGTGTTAAGGCCAGATCGATCGAGCCATATTTTCGAGTTACACTAGCAGAAATCTTACTTTCTGTCTCTCCTATTAATACTAAATCTCGATCGCGCATCACCCGATGACTTTTTAGTGTTGACAATAATTCTACTGCTTCTAAGAGATTAGATTTACCTTGGGCATTATCTCCTAATAAAATAGTTTTGGGTGCAGAAAAAATAATTTCTTGTTCCCGATAATTCCGAAAGTGTCGTAGATGAAGACGATTTAAATACACAGATAAATTATAAATTTAAGAGTTTGGCAGTCGTAAGCTTTACATTTAACTCAGATTATTTTTTGACCAGTTGGGGAAATTTTTGACACAATGCTGTAAATAATGGAGATGGATGACTAGACTGCAATTTATCACACTGTTGCCAGTTAAACCTGTTCCAGAGGAAGGGTGCTTCGCGTTCTGCTGCCAACCATAATAACTTTTTAGCTCTGGTCATCGCCACATATAATAAGCGCAGATCCTCTCCTTGTTTGAGATAATTAGCCAGTTCCCAGGCGGCTGTGGATGTCGGTAAATCTTGATGGTGGAGATGAGCGCGGATTTTGGCACGGGCGACTTCTGCTAATGTATAATCGCCCAAAAATTTAGCCCCTTGAGGAGTCCATAATTGCCCAGGAATCCGATCGTGCAAAAAGGGAATAAATACATAATCCCAGTCTAATCCCTTCGCTTTATGCATCGTAATAATTGTCACTTGACCCGCTGCCGTATAGCGGGATTCCCCACCATCATCAATGTTTTCAAAGCCCTCAGTTGTGACTATTTCTTGCAACACTTCGATCGAGGCATAAATCGAACTGCGTCCATATGTTTGCAGTGCTAATCTGTCGGCTAATTTATCGGCTGTGGCCAATTCCGCCGATTGATAATTCAATCGATCGCCTAAATAACTAATTAGTTGATAATGTGGTAATGTCAATCTCGATCGCAATAAGTTACAGCAAACTTCTCGTGCCCTTTTCATGGCGATCGGTTGCGGTAACTCTAAAATATTAGGATAGAGAAACTGTTCGGGAAATACTGCTAGTGCATCGAGATCTTGCGCTTCAATTAATTTTCGCTCTAATAAAACTTTCAACGCAGCCTTAAGATATTCTGGCGAATGGGGACGAATCATAAACTGGAATAATGTCAGTATTTCTCCAGGAATTTTAGAAGTTCGATCTCCTGCACCCGCTTCAAATAGTTTAATCTCTGGATGTGCGCGATGCCAATCTGCCAGTCGATCGAGGATAAATTTTGCCTGTCGATTTTCTCGCACTAAAATCGCCACATTTGCCGTCGGATTACCATCAAATAAGGTTGTCAATCGCTGTTCGATCGCATAAATAGAGGCATAGACATCGCTAGGTGTATGCAGTTCCACACCATTATCTTCGGGTTGTGGATTGGGTTGAACATCGTCTGCGGATACGGGACGAATAGTTTGTAACCAGAATACAGATTCTACTGGATCGAACCCGCTTGCACTCGCTAGATTTTCAGATTCAGCAGCACGATTGGGAGGATTGAGCCAACTATTACCCCAATCCAGCACGAAATTAGCCACATCCATAATGATCTGAGCACTCCGCCCAGCTTGCTCCATTTTTTCTAGTCGCTCGATCTCGCTGCATGTTTGGCAAAATTCCCGAAAATACCTTGGATCCGCAGGTGTAAACGTAGAATTGATCGCTTGATTGGGATCGCCAACCCGAATTAGATTGGCAGGGAGTTCGGGCGGTCGATCGTCAGCAGATTGATTAGCAATCGGTGATATTACGGCAGAATTAGGCACACCCGCTAATTGACGTAATAATTTTTCTTGTAACGGACTAGAGTCTTGAGCTTCATCCTCGAAGACAGCATAAACTTGTTGTTGCCATAATTGTCTAGCGACAGGATCGGCGATGACGCGTAATGCTCCGGCAATCATTTCATCATAGTCTAGGTATCGATCGCTCTCTAGTAGCTCTTGATAAGCCTGATACAGTCCAGCACTAATCGCTAGAATATCATAGCGATCCTCGTTCCGAGGGGCTGCGCCAACGGGATATAATTTAGCCACTTCCCATAACTCATCTGGGGACAAACCAGAGCTTTTAGCTTCGCGGATAGCGGTAAATGCCAAACTGGGCAATACTTCCGTCCGCAGCACCGACTGACGGCGCAATCTTTCTGTCTCCTCACCGTCAAAACTTTCCCCTTCTAAGAGTCGGAGGTAAAGATGGGGATATCGCTCCAGCCACTTTTGAACGGTTTGCTCGATTAGTTTATGATTGGCAGATGGCATCACCAAGGTTCGATCTGTCAAATCTAGCTTAGATAATTCTGGATGTTTGCTGGCAATACTCAATGCCAAGCTATGAATTGTATTGACGCTATAACCGATCGGTGGTAAGCCTAATTCTTTCAGACAATGCTTAATTTTATCCTTAATATTCGCTGCTGCCGATCGAGTGAGCGTGACAATAACTAACTGATGGCGCTGATGTAACTGCTCGCGGGCAATAGTTATCGCAGCGGCGATCGCCATACTATGGGATTTTCCGGCTCCTGGCACGGCGGATACAGCCAGTAGTCCCCCCCGCCAATCTGCCAACTTTCGCTGTCCTGGTCGCAATCCTTGTCGCCATTGGGAGATGATTTGGGACTGAACAGTTGCGATCAAATCTAGATCGGTGATAGGGACGGACATAAGTACTTGTGCGAAATAAATATAAATATAAATAAATATGGGGGTATAGGAACTCCTACACCCCCATATTTGTAAAATTAACGAGCGGATCGGACTATCTCTAGTTCGATCGATATTTACCAATTAGCGATCTCGATTAATGCTGATACCAGATAATAATCTTGAAGTCATAGTTTCTTGCTCATTTTTAGCATTCTGAGCGGCGCTGTAGTAGTAATGATTGTAACGACTTTGCTTGTCGAGATCCACACCATTGAGCACCATGCCCAGAACTTTGAGTTTAGACTGAGTCAGGATTTCTTGGGCATATTCCACAGCTTCTTTGTCGGCGACACCCGGACGCAGGACAAATATCAATCCACCTGCTTGTGTCCCTAAGATTGCTGCATCCGCAGCTACTGTCAGTGGTGGCGCATCAATAATTACCAGATCGTAATGATCGGACCACTCATCGATCAAACTACTCATTTGGACAGAATCAATTAATACAACTGGATTAGGTGGTATACCTCCAGCAGTTAAGAGGAAAAGATTGGGTTGAATTTCGATCGTCACTGACTCGTCGCTACACTGTCCGCTCAAGACGTTACTCAATCCCTCGCGATTATCTTGTCGCCAAATCTGATGTTGTGCGGGTTTGCGCATATCTGCATCGACTAAGAGCACTCGCTTTCCGAGTTCGGCTACCGCCAATGACAGGTTGGCTGCAACAGTTGATTTTCCTTCGCCCGATTGAGAACTAGAAACCACCACAACTCGAAGACTATCATCAGCATTGAGGAACTGGAGATTGGTCTGCAACATGCGGAAAGATTCACCTT
>JBJOOY010000222.1:0-8910 GCA_046051065.1 Cyanobacteriota bacterium | reverse complement strand
ATATTTGATTTTATTTTCAGTTGATATTGTAGTAATCGTAGCTAGTTGATCTGCACTATTGAATTAGCTGTTCTAGTTTTTATCGATCGAAACATACCCTATTTTGGTGCGTTCACCCTGGTATGGTCATCTACTGCTAAATTAGCCGCTATTTTTAATTGTCGTTCTAATTGTAAATTAATCTCCTCATATTAAAGATTGACTAAATATCGCTGAAATTGCTACCTCACTCGACATTACCACCCGTGTAGTTAGGCAACTCGATCCGATTGCAGATGCCCTCTTGTAAATATTTCGGACAATACTACATTGGAAAATAATAACCCTTCTGGATCTGAGAGTCGCAACCGCCGCTCGATCGTTGAATTGTCACTATTTAAGATTTCCACCCATCCCTGTCTTTCGTAGCGTTGCACGCATTTCAATAGACGAGCTAATTGATCGGGGCCAAATTCAGCCTCGATCGAGTCTAACCTTACCCCTTGTGCTAATCTCAACCCCAACATCAAAGTTTCTAAAAACCGATCGGCCTCAGATGTTGATTCTACGTGCCAATCACACCCATCCGCAATCCATTGATAGTATTCCTGAGTTTTTCGAGGGCGCGTAAACCGATAATCAGCCAGATAACTAGCTGCACCCATGCCGAAACCATAGTATGGTAAATTGTGCCAATATGTCAGATTGTGACGACACTGGTAATTGACCCGAGCATAATTAGAAATCTCATAATGTGCATAACCAGCCGCTGTTAAGGTCTGTTGAGCTGTGCGATACATTTGTGCGGTGGTTTCATCATCGGGGAGTGGTGTATCGCCAGGCTGATACTGCTTGGCAAAAGGGGTTTGAGCTTCAACAATCAGATCGTAGCAGGAGATATGAGCGGGATTGAGTTTAATTGCAGCTTCCAGCGAAAACAGCCAGTCGGCTAAAGTTTGCTGCGGTAAGCCAGAAATCAAATCCAAACTCCAATTAGTTACACCCCCTTGGTAAATTAACTCTACAGCTTGGTAAATATCGGCGACAGTATGCGATCGACCGCATAATTGCAAAATCCGATCCTGAAATGCTTGTCCGCCAATACTGACTCGATTTACACCTGCTTGATGATAACCCTGAATTTGGGCGCGATCGAATGTGCCAGGATCGATTTCCATCGAGATTTCTGCACCATTGGCAATGCCAAATTTGCCCGCTAACCAATCTAAAATTTGCCCCAACTGCTCGACAGTAAGTAGAGAAGGCGTCCCACCACCAAAGAAAATTGTTTCTAAAGGTCGATCGTAATTAACTTGCGCGGTAATTTCTCGTCCTAGTTGTTCTACATAGGCTTGAATATTACCCGAATTAGCTCCAGTCTTGCGATCTCCCACGACGAATACCGGAAAGTCGCAATAATAACACCTGCGCCGACAGAAAGGGATATGGATATAAGCAGCTGTAGGTATCAACACGATCGATTATAAATATTATGAGTTGTTATTTTGTTACCACTAGCGACTAGGCACTATTCCCTATCCCCGAACAGATATAATGGTGAACGAGAGATCTATCACCCGATTGGGAGCTTGCCCATGCTCGACTTCATTATTATCCTACTACTCATCCTTGGATCGGCTGGGATTGGCTATGGTATCGTAGATATCTTGCCCAGTGAGATGCTAGAGCAAGTTACCAATCAAGAAGGTCTACGCATTGTTAGCGCAGGATTTGGTGCAGTTTTTGGCGGGATATTTGGCGCGATCGTCAAAACCGCTTACCGCCGATTGGAATCACAAGTACGCGAATTACCGATTGAGGTATTGCTAACTCGGGCAGTCGGATTAGTCATCGGCTTGCTGATCGCAAATCTGATGCTAGCACCGCTCTTCCTGTTACCGATTCCGCTGGAGTTTTCATTTGTCAAACCACTATTGGCAATTTTGGGCAGCGTAATGTTTTGCTATCTAGGTGTAACTTTAGCTGATACTCATGGGAGTGCGCTGCTACGGTTGATTAATCCTCAAAATGTGGAAACAATGTTAGTTGCCGAAGGAACGCTCAAAGCGATCGCTCCGAAAATTATCGATACTAGTTGTATCATTGATGGGCGGATTGAAGAGTTATTAAATACAGGATTTGTTGAAGGGCAGATTTTAGTCCCACAGTTTGTGATTCAGGAATTGCAGACTTTGGCAGATACTTCCAACGATCTGAAACGAATTCGCGGTCGTAGAGGTTTAGATATTCTCAATCGGATGAAAGTTAGTTTTCCCGATCGAATTATTATTCACCCGATCGATTATCGCGATATTGATACTGTAGATGCAAAATTAGTCCATTTTGCGAGTGAAATTCACGCTACTCTACTAACTAACGATTATAACCTGAGTAAGGTTGCTAATCTTCAATCAGTTTTTGTCTTAAACGTTAATGACTTAGCTCATGCCGTGCGACCGATTTATATCGCTGGCGACTCTCTAGAAATTAAGATTATTAAAGATGGCAAAGAAGCCACTCAAGGTGTTGGTTATCTGGATGATGGGACAATGGTGGTAGTAGAAGAAGGTCGCAAATATGTAGGCGGAGAAGTCCGAATTATCGTTACTTCTACGATGCAAACTTCCGCAGGTAGGATGATTTTTGCTAAACCTTATGCTTCAATGATGGCATGAGGATAGTGGACAGTGGACAGTGGACAGTGAATAGTAACTCACTGGAACTAATCTGATGAACAAAGGTGTTTGTGCATCGCTAGCCACTAGCCCTGAATCCAACTATTAGTTATTTTGATTCTGAGTCGGTTTCGGTGAGGACTACTTCTGTTTCCGCGGGGAGACTGTGAAACCGATCGCTTTTAAGATAGTGCCATCGATCGAGAATATCTTCAATCAACACAGCATTAATCCACACCTTACCGACAACTGTAAGTGGTAGTGCTAACAATAGACCTAAAAAGCCAAAGAAGGTTGTAAAAAATACCTGGGCGATTAACGTAATTGCTGGCAACAATGATACCTGTTGAGACATAATATATGGAGTAAGTAAATTAGTTTCAAACTGTTGAATCAGTAAGTAAATAATCAAGATCGCCACTGCCTTCCACGGTTCATCTAATAAGGCGATCGCCATCGGGATTACGACACTGAATGTTGGCCCAACATTGGGAATAAAATTGAGTAATCCGGCTAAAATAGCTTGAGCTAAAGCTAGGGGAATTCCTAATACTAATAAACTAATTAAACTTAGTCCAGCTACTACCACCATACTCAACAGTGCCCCCACAAACCACTTCCCTAATGATGTTTCGCATTCGGTTAAAATCTGATTAACCCGCCGACGATAAAAACTAGGAAACAAGGCAATAAATGTGCGACGATAGGCTTTCGGTTGAGCTAGCAGCATCATCGTCAGAATTATTACAAACAGTAGGTTAAGAATCGCGCCTAAAGAGCTAGAAAATATAGTTAACGAACTGCCAACGATCGATTTTAATAAAGGTTGAATTTGTCGATTAAGATCGTCTAAATTTGGTAAATACGGAAGTAATGGAGCGGGAATATACGATTGGATATTATTTCTCCACTGTTGAGCCGACTTGAGAATTGCCGGAAATTTTGTCGTGGTCAATTCTTGAAATTGAGTGATAAATGGCGGGACGATCGTGATGAAAAATCCAACTAAAATTACAATAACTACGGCTAATGCCGCAAGTACACCGATCGTCCGTGACAGAGCAAATTTACGTTGAATCTTTCTGGCTAACTGATTAATAGCTGTCGCTAAGACGATCGCGGCAAAAATAATTAGCAGCATCTGCCGAATTTGCCACAATATATATAGTGACAAGACTAAGACAACAAATCCCAACCATTGACCGAGTTGCATAACTATTTCCCATTAATATAAAATTATCTTTTGGCTAACTATCGAGTTAATTAACATCCCCTCAGAGTTAGAATATAGCGATCGTTTGTGAATTTTAATTAAAATATTTTTACTATTTTAACTCACTTTAATCGTTAGCTATTGGCTGTTTTTAGTCGATCGTAACTCTGGATCGAGCTAATCCACTTCGATCGATTTGCTAGCGGCGAAAATGCGTGTGTGAGTCAAACAGGTTAAAATGCTTAAATGTGCAGATCTTGTGTAAATGTACAACGATCGCTGCCATAACATTAGGGTACCCTTCAACAAGCTCAGGGCATTGTGTACAAGGGGCACCCCGAGACAATTAAACCCGTAGAGGTGCCCTTGATGGGTACCCCAAATCTAGTCTAGCACCAGTGTTGATGATATATTGGTGCTAGCTGACGTTGGGTGTAGATCGGCAGATCTCGGTTGAAACAGCATCGACATCAAGCACTCAATCCACAGCCGTAAATTTGTTCGAGAGGATACTGATGGAAGTGAAATTAGCTCTAGCACTAGTTAGAGAGCTACTTGCTCCAGAATATCTGAGTGCACCGCAAGAAATGGTGTTCGAGGCAGCCTGGGCAGGAAAGTCTTATCGCGAGCTGGCTAAATCTGCTGGATACGACCACGATTATCTTAAAGGCATTGGTGCCCAAACCTGGCGAATGCTCTCAACAGCAACCCAGCAAAGGGTCACTAAAACTAATTTCCGACAGGTAGTAGAGTCCTTAGCAGCAAATGTTGATGCGCCCCCATCTGAACCATCAAACCCCCGCATCGATTGGGGTGAAGCGATTCTCCAAGGGAGAGGCTACGCCAACGATCCCTCGGTATTTTATGGTCGCGAATCAGAATCCGCTCAACTATATAAATGGATCGCGATCGATCGCTGTCGGCTGGTGACGATTTTGGGTCTGGGCGGCATCGGTAAAACAACCATGGCAATTGATTTGTTACAGAAGTTGCCAGCTAACGTCCATCCAACCGATGGGCGTAGGACACAAGCGATCGATCCCGCTGCCCTAGCTGCGACAGCTAAACAATTTAGCTGTATCATTCGGCGCAATTTACTTAACGCTCCGCCACTGCAAGAATTGCTCCCAGACATCATCCGGACGGCGATTGCTGCAACCGTAAATGCCGATCTCCAAGGTGCCGATGCTGGGGCTGAAAAACTTACTCAAACTAAGTTTCACACCGATCGAATCCCCGATAAACTAGTCGGTCAGATCGAGTTATTATTAGAAATTTGTCAGCAGTACCGCTGTCTGATGATGTTGGATCATTGCGAATCGATTTTTCAAGGTGGGGCACAGGTTGGCATATATCGGCCTGGATATACTGATTATGGCGACTTATTTAGCATCTTAGGGCAGACTAATCATCAAAGTTGTTTGCTACTGACTAGTCGCGAAAAACCAACGGAAATCGCTCAGCTAGAAGGGGTGAATGCCAAAGTCAGAACCCTGACACTAATGGGGCTAGCACCAGCAGCAGGACAACAAATTTTTGCCGATCGAGGATGTTTGCCGATCGATCCAGGCGAATGGAGCGAGATCGATCGGTATTACGGGGGCAATCCCCTGGCATTTCAACTAATTGCAACGGCAGTGAAGGAAGTCGCCGACGGAGATGTCAGCGAGATTTTCCCATATTTGCAATCTAACCAATTAAGCGTTGCTGATATCCAGATCCTGTTGCAACAGCAGTGGGAGCGGTTGACTTCAGCAGAACAACAAGTAATGTACTGGTTGGCAATCGCGCGCGAACCGATGTCTCTCGACGAATTTGAAGCAGGAATTCACCCCAATTGGCATCGCCAAGTTGAGGGTAACGAGCTGATGTTTTTCCAGGTTGGCTTTGCCACTGCGCTCCAATCTTGTTTATTAACTGTTTTACAATTTCTGCGCCGTCGGAGTATCATTTTCATCCTGCCCAGACAGATCGATCAATCCAAACGATATTGGTCGTTACAGCCGATCGTAATGGAATATGTAACCAGTAAT
This sequence comes from Cyanobacteriota bacterium, assembly GCA_046051065.1. Classification (GTDB taxonomy): domain Bacteria; phylum Cyanobacteriota; class Cyanobacteriia; order Cyanobacteriales; family Chamaesiphonaceae; genus Chamaesiphon. Next base: position 3,010 of record JBJOOY010000222.1, on the reverse strand, counting down.
TTTATCGATCGCATTTGTACTGAAATCGAAACACAGCAACCATTTTTACTGAATACTCACCCCATCCTGCAAGCTAGTAGTACAGAGTATATCCGCCAAGCCCAAATCCGGACGATCGTTCAACCTGTCCTGATCCGGCTCGAACTGAGGATTGGGAATCCTCGCCAAATTGGTGCGCATTTGCGTCAGATGCTCGATCAATGGCAACGCTCTAACCCCCAGCAGCCTGGCTATTTAGCTGGTAATCTGCTCAATTTCCTGATTCAGCTCCAGTTAGATTTAACCGATTTAGATTGTTCTGAGTTAGTAATTCAGCAAGCATATTTAGTTGGAGCGAACCTAACAGGTGTCAACCTTGCCAACTCTCAACTGGTAAATTGCACCTTTACCTAGAACAGGTTAGTCAGCGACTGTTCGCGCAGCGTTCCCGTAGGGTAGGCGCCGCTAGCTGGCGTGAGGAGAAGTCGATCAATTGCATGTGTTATCATATATCGATCGATAAACCAAACCAGCACCTTGCCCCTGCTACCGTATGTTAGATATCCGCACGACTATTGCTACCGAATTAGATTTAAACCTAGCTTTGGTGCAAAATGTTTTAGATCTATTTGCAGAAGGAGCGACGATTCCGTTTATTGCGCGGTATCGGAAGGAACGCACGGGGGAGATGAATGAAATTGTCTTGCGCGAGTTGGCAGAAAGATTTACTTATCTAACCGAATTAGCAGCGCGGAAAGAATCGATTCTGAGTTCGATCGAGTCTCAAGCTAAATTGACTCCCGAACTCAAAGCCAAGATTGAAAATTGTTTACTCAAAACTGAATTAGAAGATCTGTATCTCCCCTACAAACCCAAACGGAGAACTAGAGCAACAATTGCTAGGGAAAAGGGCTTAGAACCATTCGCTGAATTAATTCAATCGAGCAACAATCCCACGGCTCAATCGGTGGATTTAGAATTAGCAGCAGCTAAATATATCAATGAAGAATTAGGCGTGAACACCACCGCCGATGCTCTGGCTGGAGCATCCGATATTATCGCTGAATCGACTGCGGATAAATCTAATTTACGTGCCTATGTCCGTGAGTATATTCGATCGGAGGGTCAATTTACATCGAGCATTAAAGATGATGTCGAGGAAGGTTCGACTAAATATGAAATGTATCGTAAATATTCAGCACCCGTTAGTAAAGTTGCACCGCATAATCTCCTCGCTCTATTTCGTGGGGAGAGTGAAAAAGTTCTCACTCTAAATTTAGAATTTAGTGAAGATGATATTTGCGACTATTTAGCCGAACAAGAAATAAAGACTAAACTACCCGCAGTGCGGCAATTTTATATTAATATGCTCAAAGATGCCTTCAATCGATTGATGAAGACATCATTAATTAATGAAGTTCGCGCCGAAGCCAAATTGCAAGCTGATATCGGATCTATTTCTAACTTTGAAACTAACCTCCGCGAACTATTATTATCTGCTCCAGCGGGGATGAAACCGACACTGGCGATCGATCCTGGCTTTCGATCGGGTTGTAAAGTTGCGGTATTATCAGAGACGGGTAAATTCTTAGCTTATGAAGCAGTTTTTCCCCATCAAGCAGCCAACCAACGCCAACAAGCGGCGAATACAGTTAAGCAATTTATTAAAAAATATAACATCCAATTAATCGCGATCGGGAATGGTACAGCCGGACGGGAAACCGACCAATTTGTGATTGAATTACTCGCAGATATCGAACCAAAACCGATTAAAGTGATGGTGAATGAATCCGGTGCATCGATTTATTCAGCGAGTGAAGTAGCGATCTCTGAATTCCCCGATCTCGATCTTACCGTGCGCGGCGCAATTAGTATCGGTCGCCGTTTACAAGATCCCCTGGCCGAATTAGTAAAAATCGATCCAAAATCGATCGGTGTTGGTCAATATCAGCATGACGTAGACCAAAAATTACTCAGAAAAAAACTCGATGATACTGTCGAAAGTTGCGTGAACTTTGTCGGCGTAGATCTCAATACCGCATCCAAAGAATTACTGACATTTGTATCTGGATTAACCCCCGTAGTTGCTAACAACATCATCGCCTATCGGAACGAAAACGGAGCTTTTAAAAACCGCAAACAACTACTCAAAGTTGCTAAACTCGGTCCCAAAGCCTACGAGCAAGCAGCCGGATTCCTGCGCATCCGCGATGGCGAGAACCCGCTCGATAATACCGCAGTCCATCCAGAGAGTTATGGTATCTTAGGTTCGATCGCTAAAGATACCAATATTCCTCTCTCCGAACCGACTAGACTCGCCCTAGAACTCAAACAGACCGATCTGAAGAAATACATCACCGAGACAATTGGTGAACCCACCCTCCGCGACATCATTAGCGAACTCGAAAAACCCGGACGCGACCCCCGCGCTGAATTCAAATATGCCACCTTTAAGGAAGGCATCTCAGAAATTAAAGATTTAGAGGTCGGAATGGAATTAGAGGGCACTGTGACTAACGTAGCCAACTTTGGTGCCTTTATAGACATTGGGGTGCATCAGGATGGATTGGTGCATATTTCCCAATTAGCCGATACTTTCGTCAACGACCCCAATCTGGTGGTGAAGGTGGGACAAGTGGTGAAGGTGCGGGTGTTGGAGGTGAAGGCTCAATTGAAGCGGGTGAGTCTGACGATGAAGGTTGGTGGCGCGGTGAATTCCGGCGATGGACGAGTGGTGGAGAAGCCAGCAGTGCGCGGGAATAAACCGCAACCAGTATCGGTGAAGCCACAACAGGGGAAATCGCGCAGCGGGGACGCTGGAGAATCGGCTTCAACTTCGAGTCAGCCGGCGACGTTGGAAGATTTACAGCGGAAGTTTGGCAAGAAGAACTAAAAACATTTCAAACATCTTCTAATCTGGATACAGTAAAATTTTATAAGTATCTGGGGTCGGTTTGGTTGCTCGATCGACAGCTTTATCTAAATCTTTGAGATGATATCGATCGCTAATCAAAGCATCGACATCGATCCG
>JBJOOY010000221.1:0-3726 GCA_046051065.1 Cyanobacteriota bacterium | reverse complement strand
CGATTGTAGTTTTACTCAACAGTTGGCTGGGAGAGTTACGATCGATTGAATTTACCTTGATCGAGTCTTCACTATCTGGTTTACTCGTTTCAATATGATTACTGGCAATTCCCTGTGAATTTGACTCGATCGATATTTTACTAAATAGTTTGCTTGAAGAAATGTTATCGTTGTCGAAATCGAATCTAACTAGATCTGCTTCTGATTCGATCGTAGTTCGATCGACTATTTGACTTGGTGAAATATTATCACTGTCAAATAGGTCGGAGTCTGGCTCGATCGATAAACCTGTTGTGGCCTGAGCGCTACCAGTAGTTATCACAATATACCCACAGACGATCGCGATCGAATAAGCAATGAATCTATATTTGGCCTGAACAAAAGTGAGTAATTGTAAGTACACGATCGAGATTCCTGGGGCGAACGGACGAGAAAAATTTGACAAAAATATCCATCCTAGAATGCTCGATATTCGATCGCCGCCTGAAGCAGGTTGGTGCGATGTGGATCGAACTAAACTAGAGATGGATAGATTACCTGTTGTGCGAGCAAATAGGCGATTGACTCTACTCAAATCGTTGAGAAGTAAATAGAGTCAGTCGTTACTTGTGACTATTTAACGATCGAGGGAAGGAACTGTAAGCCAGTCGAGGAGCCAGTGTAAACGTAGCTAGTACCTACTTCTTTGTTGCTATATTGGCTAGAAGTAGTATTACGACCAGCAGTTGTAGCTCCACTACCAGCAGTAGCTGCTAACTTCACACTAGCTTCGCTAGATGCATTAGCTTTAGCAATCTCGATTTCTTCTTTAGATAAGTTGATGAGTTTGCCACCTTTGCGGGTAACATTAACACCCTCTTTTTCAGAGCGATAGCTAGATTGCGAATTTTTCTGACCTGCTGCAAATTCGATCGCTGCTTGTTGTTGATAAGCAGTTTGATAAGTAGATTCAGCAGCAGAATCACTCTTGACTAAATCGTTATGAGTTTCATACTGTAAAAATACAGGTGCGCTGTAACCAGCAGCATCAGCACTAGTACCATGCATATTGCTCATAGACTTAGCTGTCGCACTGGTTTCGCCAGTAGCTACAGCAGCAGAGAGTTCTTGGACTCCGTTACCATAACCGCTAGAATTTGCACCTGGATTGATAGAGAAGTTACCGCTACCACCATGTTTTTGGAATTTAATCGATACAGCAGCAGCAGTAGAACCAGTAGCAGGTCCAGCAGCCGCAACCATCGGATAAGCCATAGCACTAACGGCACCAGTAGCAATCAGAATCGCGATTTTGGATTGGAAATTCATAATGTGGTCTTCCTATTTGGTATTAAGTGATGTAAGATGTGGAAAGTGTTTTAACATTTTGCTCGTTAACTAAACCGTCCGATAGCACTAGCAGTCGAATTTTAACTCGATCGCAACTGTTCTCAGGAGAGTCAATTGATTGTTGTTTGCCTGTGCTCTATGCTAGATAAACTTTCTAGATAGTGCGTCGTCAAGACAACAATCGGGTTAGCGAGTTTTTTGCGTAGAGATTTACATCTCGTGAATTGATTTCCATAATTAAGAATTATTTGCAGGTATCAGCAATAAGCATAACGTGCAGCTAATCTGAATATATTTCCCAGACAGGGGCTTCGATCCTAATAATTGTTGACGATCGAGTGGTCTGAGGAAAGTTATGGAAAGTTAGCGATCGAGCATTGTTTTAAATTGATGCTCGGAGTTTGAGAACGATTGCCTGCACATCCAAATCTAAGTTTGTGTGTGCAACCGATCGCCTGAAGCGTTCGTGGTGAACTGCTTGTGAAGCTTTCGATAATCCTATAGTAAGAGCTGAATTTTGATTTGGCAACTGGTGTAAAGTAGTTTAGGCAATACTGCTGACTTTAAATACTTAGCATCTAAGTAATTTAATATACTCGCGATCTCTATGTAGCGATCGGAAATCTCAGCCCAGTATCGATTTCAGCATTTATTGATTATTAGTATCAATAGTGTTTGGATCGAGGGAAACTATTGCGTGCAAAATCCAAAATCCAAAGTGGCCTGAGTGCTAACTCCCCTAGTCACCAAAGCCATTGACAAGTAAAATATCGATCGAGCAACTAATCTATAAAGCACCAACCATGAGTCAAACCTACCGCATTACACTACTCCCTGGGGATGGTATCGGCCCTGAAATTATGGCAGTGGCGGTAGACGTGCTGAATATTGTGGCAAAACAAGATCGCCTCCAACTCGAATTTCAGACAGCCCTAATTGGTGGTGCGGCGATCGAAGCTACAGGCGAACCCTTGCCAGCAGCCACCCTAGACGCTTGTAAGCAGAGCCACGGCGTACTTCTAGCCGCAATTGGCGGTTATCAGTGGGACAATCTCCCCCGCCATCTCCGCCCAGAAACAGGTCTATTAGGCTTAAGGGCAGGCTTGGGATTATTTGCCAATCTAAGACCAGCAGCAATTTTACCCCAGTTAATTGACGCTTCTACCCTCAAACGAGAAATAGTCGAAGGTGTGGATATGATGGTAGTCAGAGAACTAACTGGTGGCGTGTATTTCGGCGAACCCAAGGGTATATTTACCACCGAGACGGGGGAAAAACGGGGTGTAAATACGATGGCATATACCGAGAGCGAGATCGATCGAATTGCCAAAGTTGGGTTTGAAACTGCCCAAAAACGCACGAAAAAGCTCTGCTCGGTAGATAAGGCAAATGTGTTAGAAGTTTCCCAATTATGGCGCGATCGAGTCACTGCCATGGCAAAAGACTATCCCGATGTCGAACTCACTCATATGTATGTCGATAATGCCGCGATGCAACTCGTCCGCGCGCCGAAACAGTTTGACACGATCGTTACCAGCAATCTATTTGGCGATATTCTCTCCGATGCCGCCGCGATGTTAACAGGCAGTATTGGGATGCTACCTTCGGCTAGTTTGGGTTCGACCGGATTGGGTGTATTCGAGCCAGTTCACGGTTCGGCTCCAGACATCGCTGGACAAGATCAAGCTAATCCGCTCGCTCAGGTGCTGAGTGCAGCTATGTTACTACGTTACGGCTTGAGCCAACCAGCCGCAGCCGATCGAATCGAACGAGCGGTCTTAAAAGTTTTGGATCTGGGCTACAGAACTGGTGATATCATGTCATCAGGTATGAACCCAGTTGGCTGTAGTGCTATGGGTCGAGTTTTGATTGAAGCCTTACAACAGGCCTAAGTTATTGCGTTTTCACTTAGAACCTCTAGAAATAAACTTGGGAGTGATGACTGTGTTTACGATTGAGCCGCCCAAAGCTAAAGCCAAAGCCAAATCTAAAGTCAAATCTATGCCAATGCCTCAGCAAGAGTCTTTTGGACTATTCGTCGATCCAGATCTCTTTAGAGCGGCCCAAGAGATTTATGATTTTTATTGTCAGGTTAATCCCGATCGAGAACAGCGGCGACAACCAGTTGGGGTGGCAGTAAATAAATACAGTCATGAGGGGAAATTAATTTTTAGTAGTTCTCCCGTCTTGCTACCTAATGAATGCTTTATTTCCGTTCAGAAGATGGAATCTGAGTTTCTAGAATAGCAGTTGGATAACTATCGCTTGGGCAATAGTCAATAGTATCGAATCGATCGGGAATTATACAGTTAGGTTATCTAAGATATCTGTAGTTCTCGATCGACCCTGATAGTAGTGAATATTTACGACACCATCGTTCAAGTGACAATATTTTGG
>JBJOOY010000220.1:0-2943 GCA_046051065.1 Cyanobacteriota bacterium | reverse complement strand
TTTGTCCAGGCTGCACGCGCAATGGGTGCTAACCCTTTTTACATTATCATCCGTCACGTTATTCCCCAAACTGCTACTTATCTGATTATTTCAGCGACTTTAGCGATTCCAAGTTTTATCGTGTCTGAGTCAGTGCTGAGTTTGATTGGGTTAGGAATTCAACCGCCAGATCCCTTGTGGGGTAATCTATTATCGATCGCCACTAATACTTCAATTTTGGTCTTTCAACCCTGGTTAATTTGGCCGCCAGCATTATTAATTATTCTCACGGTATTATCTTTTAATCTACTCGGGGATGGTTTGCGCGATGCCCTCGATCCCCGAAATCTTCAGCGATCTTCGCCTAATCCTTAACATCCCAAAATTTGTTCTGGTACATCTCGCTAGGATTAGACGGCTTGAATTCACATAGTTTAAAAATAATGGCTAGTATTAGTTAGCTTGAATTCAGTAGAAATAATAGTGCGTTTATTCACGCCGCTGCGTACTAATTAGTCTAATCATTAAACTAAATCCCAATTGTCAGTCATGCGGATCGAACAGTTGCAAGCCTTTCTGGCGATCGCCGAAACGGGCAGTTTTCAACAAGCTGCTGGTGTTTGTGGCTGCACACAATCAACGGTTAGTCGTCAAATTCAATCATTGGAAGAAAATCTGGGACTAGCGTTATTCCATCGCCACCATCAAGCTAAATTAACAGTTGGGGGCAAAATATTGTTACCCCACGCGCGCAAGATTTGTAACGAGTGGACATTGGCACATCGATCGATCGAAGAGCTGTTAGCAGGCAAACAACCAGAACTTTGTGTCGCAGCAATTCACTCAGTCTGTGCACAAATTTTACCACCAATCCTCCAAAAGTTTTGTCACCAACATCCTCAGGTCCAATTGAGAGTGACGGCTTTGGGTAGCGATCGAGCCTTAAAAGTGCTCAAAGATGGTTTAGTAGATATTGCGATTGTCATGGAAAATCGGCTATTTATAGCCAGTTCCGAACTGGTAGTGCAAAACCTCTATCAAGAACCGATCGAACTTTTGATGTCCTCACAACATCCCCTGACTAAATATCTTCAGGTACCCTGGACAGAACTAGTTAAATACCCCCAGGTTGTATTTAAAGATGGGTATGGCATGCAGCGACTGGTGCAAGAACAATTTAATAAACAGGGTTGTCAACTTCAGGCAGTGTTAGAATTAAATACGCTCGATGCCTTTCGGGGCGTAGTCAGACAAGGAGAACTAATCGCCCTACTGCCTAAATCCGCATTATTAGATGTAAATAACGATCCGACTCTAGCCGTTAGATCGATCGAGCCTACCCCCCAAACGGGGATTCACCTCTCCCGTCAAGTCGTGCTCGTTACTTCTATCGACAGGCTTCAACTTCCCCCAGTTCAATTTTTCTGCGATCTAGTCACAAAATTAGCGCCGCAGTCGATCGAGGATAATTAGTTATTTGCTAGTTATTTGTAATTACTCACTTCCAATCAATAGTTGAGTGTCGGTTCGCCTCCTTATCCCTAACCCCGTCTTGTCTCGCTGCGTGGTGCACTTTTCACAGGCGGGAAACTCGTCCAGCGCGCATCCACTATCACCTAATCTCTATCCCCTATCCCGATGAGCGATCGATTTCGAGAATTTGTCCAAAAAATTGGCAGTGGCTCGCATACAGGTAAAAGTTTAACTCGCGCCGAAGCAGCAACAGCGATGGAAATGATGTTGCTGCAAACCGCTACCCCCGCTCAGATTGGGGCTTTCTTCATTGCCCATCGGATCGTGAGACCGACTGGAGCAGAGTTAGCGGGGATGTTAGATGCTTATGCCAAGATGGGGCCACAATTACAACCTGTTGCCAGTCACACACGATCGCCTGTAATTTTTGGCATCCCGTACGATGGTCGATCGCGCACTGCGCCGCTAGCTCCAATAGTCTCGCTGATTTTGACCGCTGCCGGAATTCCGATTATCTTACATGGTGGCAATCGAATGCCGACTAAATATGGCATTCCTCTGGTCGATATTTGGCAGAAATGGGGGATAAATTGGACGCAGGTATCAATTACCAAAATTCAGCATATCTTTGCTACAGCGGGTTTAGGCTTTATTTACACGCCTACCCAGTTTGCCACCGCAGCGGGACTAACCCCCTATCGCGACCAAATTGGCAAACGTCCCCCGATCGCCACTTTAGAGCTAATGTGGTGCCCTTATGCTGGCGATGCTCATCTGATCTTTGGTTACGTTCATCCGCCAACCGAACAGACGGCACTAGTTGCGGCAAGTTTGCGCGAAATTCCTCAGAAAATTACTACGATTAAGGGGTTAGAAGGCAGTACTGACTTGCCACGCGATCGAGCAGTGATTATTGGCGTTCATCAGTCGGGACAAGAATTAGAGCGAATTTTTCTCCATCATTACGACTACAATCTGAGTAACCTTAATGCACCACTGTTACCCACACCCGAACTCATGGCTAATTTTGCCACGGTACTCCAGGGACAGCCTTCCGAACTATTAAATTCTGTTTTGTGGAATGCTGGATTTTATCTTTGGCACTGTGGAGCTGCTAACGATATGAATGATGGGATGCAACAGGCTAGAGAGTTATTAAGTAGTGGTGCTGCGAGCCAACAGTTGGCGAAGATTCGGGAATTGGTGATGGGATAGGGGATAGAGATGAATGCTAATAGTGATACCAAATCCGGTTTAGATGACCTTCCAACAAACCGAGTACCTCACTCGCAGATGGCTCCAGTGAAATACTACGAGTTTTGATAGGGATTGTTGGCGGTCTTAAATATTGCACGTCTCACACTACTGCTGTCTCAATAATCTCAAAGCGCTTTTCCGTCGAGTCAATCCTAGCCATACAGCCGATTGGAATCGTAAATTGTGGAGCAGTGTGCCCAAAATCCATATCGGTGATAATTGGAAATGAATATC
>JBJOOY010000219.1:0-3062 GCA_046051065.1 Cyanobacteriota bacterium | reverse complement strand
CGGCTGACGGCACAGCGGCTGCAATGGTTGAATATAATAGCGACTATACAAAATCGCTATTTATCGTTAACGATCGAGGAATCGAGCAGCAGGTATTTCAGACCAATGGCTCTATTTGGGATGCTAAATTTTCCCCAGCCAAAGATTTGATGTATTGCTTGGCTACCGAACTCAAAACTAAAGGCAATAATAGCTATGAAGAACCATATTTAGCCGCGATCGATCTCAAAACTGAAAAAATTGTGATGATGATTCTATTACCAATTCAGCAAGGAATTCAAATGAGTTTATCACCCGATGGATTAGCGGTAATGTTCGACCAAATTGATAGGGGTGAAAGTACCAATCAAATTATTCAAGGCGGGCGTAATGGTATTTTATGGTTATTACCCATTTCCTCTAATCGCCGCGAATTAAATACTCCAGTCAAAGCAGAGCGATTACCTTTTGCTGGTTGGCATCCACGCTGGCTACAATAGACTCGATTCTCCAAAGAGAGGCTACGCCAACGAGCGAACATCATCAACATTTCAATTAGCTGCTTACAAAATTAATAATTATGAGTAATAATCGTCGTCAATTTTTAATTAGAGCTGGTTTGACTGGTTTAGGCATCGCTGGGGTCGGTAAATTCTTATTTAATAGTTTCGATACCGAAGATCGAGTATCAGCCGTACAGATACCCAAGTCAAAGTTGTTACAACGATTTGCAGTCCTTGCCGATACAGGTACTGGTGGTACCAATCAGTATGCAGTTGGTCGCACTCTAGCTCAGTATCACAAACAAAATCCATTTGATACTATCTTATTAGCTGGAGATAATATTTATACCAATGGCGAATTTACCAAAATTAAACCAGTCTTTACAGTTCCCTATCAGGATTTACTAAAACGGGGAGTAAAGTTTTATGCTTCATTGGGCAATCATGATGTACGGACAATGAATGGCGACCTTCAAGTTGCTTATCCTGAATTTAATATGCAGGGCCAGCGTTACTACATGCACGGTCGAGGTGACGTGCGGTTCTTTGTCTTAAATACTAACGATCTTGTCAATCCACAATCGCCCGAACGAGTCAAACAATTAGACTGGCTCGATCGCGCATTAGCAGCTAGTACAGCTAAATGGAATATCATTTATGGACATCATAATATCTATTCTGCTGGCGTATATGAAGTGAATAAGATGATGGAAAAAGATGTCACTCCAATCTTGAAAAAACACAAAGTACGCCTATGGATTAATGGGCACGATCATAATTATCAACGATCGAAACCGATCGATGGTACTACTTATCTGGTCTGTGGTGGTGGCGGTGCTGGCTTATATCCAGTTATGGCTCAAGACTGGACAGCGTTTGCTAAAAGCGTTCATAGCTTTGGCATTGTGGAAGTCTATCAAGACCAAATTCTCCTAACTGGAATTAATAGTAAGGGTGAGATAATCGATCGAGGCATCGTAAATTTTACATAACTCTCTCAACATCTCAATCCAATCCAGTTCACTTGCTATATCTGCAATGGGTTTGAATTTCTCGATCGAGAGGATGTTCGGGTAAAATAGAACATCAGCATTAATTTATACTCGATCGCTAGGGATTAACCTGGATCTGACCTTGACAAATCAACTCGCCAGCACTGAGTGTGAGTTGAGTAATATTCACGTCATCACCAAGATCGATTTGATGACGATCGAGATTGGTACCAGGGAGGTCAAGCGCACAAGTAATTTTCAGTGGATCGAGGTGTAAAATATGTCCATCGGCGATCTTAATCCCCATCATGATCGAGATTGGTGTTTTTTCGCTAGCCATTTGCCCGATGGTGGTTAAATTACCTTGAAGACTTAATGTCTCAGGGGAGATCCCAAGTCGATGCCAATCGATCGTCCAGTCAGTTTGCTGAGGATCTGCTGCAATAATTTGAGTGAATAGATCGGTAATTGCTTGCGATAATAGAGGTGAAGCGAGAGAAGCCTGAAGATCTGTCTCGCTAAATTTCGCCTCAGCCGTGACAGCGATCGATTCTAATAACCGCAGGGGTTGACCTTTGATGACTTGGGGCAAATTAATCTGAATATTTTCAGCGATCAGATCGATCGAACCCATCGATAATCCCTGATAGATCGCCCCAATCGCTACAATCGCCACGCGCGGGATCGTGCCACTCAAAATTTGCCGACTCCCGCCAGCAATATCCACTTTAAGGTCATCTACCTGCGATACTTGCGATCGCAACCACACCCGACAAGCAGGTGCTAGCACCGAACCAACAATTCCTCTGGTTTGATTTGTCAATTTAGCTCGATCTTCTTGTAATATTTCTGTTAAAGAGTTTACCTGGGAATAGGTAATAGCGGCTAGAGATTAGGGAATATTAACTAGGTAACAGCTCATGACGGCCAGACTCCAAAAAATTATCTCTCAATGGGGCATTGCTTCTCGGCGACAGGCGGAGCAGCTAATTTTGGCGGGACGAGTGCGGGTGAATGGAGCGGTAGCTAAATTGGGACAAACAGCCGAACCGACTATCGATCGAATCGAAGTTGATGGTAAACTAATAGGGGTAGACAGCCGACCTGCACCTATCTGCTTACTCCTCAATAAACCAATCGGCGTAATATCTACTTGTTACGATCCCCAAGGTCGTCCGACAGTTTTAGAATTATTACCCCCCGAACTTAGAGCGAGTGCAGGAATTCACCCAGTAGGTAGGTTGGACATTGATTCTAGTGGCGCATTGCTACTCACCAATGATGGCGAATTAACATTTCGACTCACTCACCCCCGCCACGGCATCAGTAAAACCTATGAAGTGTGGGTAAAAGGTCAGCCTTCTAGCCAAATCATTAATGATTGGCGAGAGGGGATCGACCTAGATGGGCAATATACATTACCTGCCCAGGTAAGAGTTGTCAAACAAAAAGATGACAATACCCTGCTGAGAATTGTCCTCGCCGAGGGCAGAAATCGACAAATCAGACGTGTTGCCGCTCAGTTAGGTTATCCGGTGCTCCAGCTCCATCGTACCAGAATTGGCAACATTAGTGTAGATGGGGATCG
>JBJOOY010000218.1:0-5674 GCA_046051065.1 Cyanobacteriota bacterium | reverse complement strand
GAATCGGGTATCGCGACAAAATAAGCCCATGCTGGAGATGGTTTCATCTCGGGAGCAACCTGAGATATTGCCTAAAGTGTCGGCGATTAAGAATAGATCGTCATCTTTAAGGGTAAGAGTTTGTTGGGTACGATCGCTCGTAGCACAACCCCATTCGGGAATATCTAATTCACTAACAGGCACAAAAACTCGTCCTTCGAGTTCGATCGAATCTGGCATGGAGATACCTCTTTAGATAGATGGGGATAACATCAATATTTCTGAATCTGCGATCGCTCGGATCCGATCGGCGCGATCCAAATTGAACTAAAGCTGAATTTAGCGATCGGAATCTTAATTTTAGCGGGGAATTACGGCGATGGCGATATCGATTTAAATTATTGATAGTATACCCACACTAATTTGTCACTAAAACTTATCACGAACTCAGATTAACTTAAGTCGAGCGCCACGAAAAGCAAGACTACTAAACTAAAGTCTCAAGCATAATCAAGATTTAATAATTAAAACTTCTTCCTAAAGATAGATATATCTTTTCCTGCTTTATTCCTGCTTTAGAGTGATACAGTAACTGATAATTTTTGCTATAGTTATTTTAGCAGCATAAATAATCGTCACAATTGTAATTTTAGTTATTTTAGATACTTTTTAAATACTCGATACGTTAGAAGGAAAACTTCCATGCGAATTGCACAGATTGCCCCATTATGGGAACGAGTTCCACCACCAGCTTATGGCGGAGTAGAGCTGGTAGTTGGTTTACTTACTGATGAATTAGTCAGACGCGGACATGATGTGACTTTATTTGCATCAGGAGATTCTATTACGTTAGCGAAATTAGAGTCGGTTCATCATCAAGCGCTACGATTAGACCCACAGGTCAAAGAATGTCAAATTTATGAAATGCTGCAATTAGCAACAGTCTACGAACGAGCAGCAGAATTTGACATAATTCATTCTCATATGGGTTGCTCAGCTTTGCCCTATGCGATGTTGAGTAAAACGCCCACCGTGCATACATTGCATGGTATTTTTACGCATGACAATGAGAAGATGTTTATTCATGCCAAAAATCAGCCCTACGTGAGTATTTCTCACTCCCAGCGGGAGCCAAGGTTAGGATTAAATTGCGTGGAAACTGTTTACAATAGCATCGATGTTAATAGTCATAAATTCTTTGCTACACCCGACGAGCCAGCTTATCTCGCTTTTTTAGGCAGGATGTCGCCAGAGAAAGGTCCCCATCACGCGATCGAGATTGCTAAAGCCACCGGGATTCCCCTGAAAATGGCTGGCAAAATTGATGTAGTCGATGTCCAATATTTCGATCGAGAAATTAAACCGCATGTTGATGGTAAATTCATCCAATTTTTAGGTGAGGCAGATCATGACATGAAAAATAATTTAATGGGTCGCGCGATCGCCACTTTATTCCCAATTACTTGGCGCGAACCATTTGGATTGGTAATGGTTGAATCGATGGCTGCTGGTACGCCAGCGATCGCGATGAATTTAGGCTCGGTACCCGAAGTGATCGCCCACGGTAAAAGTGGATTTATCGTGAATAATCTCGCTGAATCGATCGGTGCTGTAAAAAATATTCATACCATTTCCCGCCAAGAAACGCGAGATTATGCATCCGAACAATTTGGGCTCGATCGAATGGTGACAGGCTATGAAAATGTTTATCACGAGCTAGTAGCTCCAAAAGTACCCAAACATTTTGCTATGCCTAAAATACCATTCTCTCTGAATGGTAACAGCCACACCGATCCACAATTAACAGTAATGAATTGAACTAAATAATCGATCGATATTTACCTAAAATATAGCAACCACCAAGAATATTCGGACACATCGATCGCGGTTTGGCATGTCGATCTTTGGTCGTTCATTGTCGGATCTCTTCTGATGAAGCGATATGTTCTTCTATTTTATGCCGATCGTGAGATGTTAGAGATCGATCCGATTTGCCGTTGGCGTAGCCTACCGGAGTTAATCGTTAGGTGATTCCTGTACCCATAAGCCGGGTTTCGACTCCGTTCAACCCTCTGTGATTGAGCGGAGTCAAAACCACAAACAAGGGTATATTTATTCCAGGGAATCACCTTAGGTTTCGTTGGCGTAGCCTCACCTTTGGTGAATCGATCGTTTCCGCACCCATTGCTCGAACAAGGGAATTTCAATCTTATCGATATCACCATCAAGCCGTTCGACGACATGGTAGCACAATAGGCGGCAGGGAATGAGGGGTAGTTGCAGTCATGACGAACGGATTGCGCTCACGATCGCATCCCTGGACTCAGAAAGCGAACAAGTTGTTGAGTCGTTGCATAAATGTCTTCAGGGCTATTGCTTTTGAGTAGTCCATAAGGTTTTCCAGCTTCCGTCAGCACCCGAATTAACATGGCAATCGCCAGATCTAACTTCCAACTAAGTTGCGATCGCGATTGCTCTGGTAGCACCCGTTGCAACATATCTAAAAATACCTCAGTAGCCGCAGCAAATTCCGCGTTCGCAATACTCTGAATCGGTTCCGGTTCAGTGCGACAACGCCCCATAAATTGCGCCCGCACCAGCCGAGTATCTTCATTCTGGGATAAAATCTCTAGTGAAGGTTTAAATATTGCCATCAAAATCGCTTCCACCGATGGTAACTCAGTCCCCACAGTAAGTTCGGCTAACAGGTTCAACTCTCGATCGACTACTGGACGAGCAAACCGCCTAACTACGGCTCTAAACAACTCTTCCTTCGATCCAAAATGATAGTGAACAGCAGCCAAGTTAACCCCTGCCTCACTGATCACATTCCGTAATGTCGTTCCAGCAAAGCCGCGCTCCGCAAACAGCCGCTCGGCGACATTAATGATTTGTTCTTTGGTATCAGTTGTGGAAGAGGTCACAGTTTCATATTTCGATCGAATCCCGATCGATAGTAGTGGAAAACTGACCATTCACCAAATAAATCTAGCTTTCTGGCTAATTCAGATTCGGACGTTGCAATTTATGCAAACCTACGCTTTAATTATATCAAACGAACGTTTGAATGAATATTCGCTAATAATAGAATTTGACAATGCTTAAAGCTTTCCCGGAAACAGCAGAATTCGGAATCCGTTCGATTGCCAAACGGCGACCAGAGATTTGGCACAAGTTTCTGGAACTCGCCAATGAGATTATGCATGTCGAAAGCGGACTATCTCAATTGGATCGAGAACTGCTTGGTGCTTACATTTCAATGAAGTTCGGTTGTGATTTCTGTCATTTAGGGCACTTAGACACCGCTGAAGAACTCGGCGGTACCGAGGTCAAGGCATTATTAGCCACACCAACGGTGGAGATGAAATCCCTCTTCAATCTGGCGGATCAGGTGGCAAACAATGAAGTTACGGATGCCGAGGTTCAAAAATTGCAAGATGCTGGGTACAGCGAGAAAGCGATTGAAGATGTCATTTTCGTTGCAGCATTATTTGGTTTCGCCAATCGGATGGTGACTGGCTTTGGCATCAACTATGTCCAACAGCGCGATCGCAGCTCTTCAAAGATGCTCGCCAAGGGTTACGTCATGCCTAAATGATAACTTGCAGCCAGTCTTCTCATTCAATATCCGAGGAACTCCTCAATCTAGTCCCTTGGTCAGGGGAAGAACTTTTGTTGGAATGGGGTGTGAGGTTTAATGTTAGTCGGAGCAGCCAATCGACTAACTTCTGGTAAAGCGATCGGTATCGACTTATGGCAACAGCAAGACCAAGCTAACAACAGTTCTTCTGCGACATTATCTAATGCCGAGTAAGTACTTACTCCCGATGCTGCCACCGGAGCTACCAAAGCTCTAGAACTTTAGCTTTCTGATCTTAATTTATAAGGTTAGCGGTCGTAGGTTACTTGACGATTGGCTTCAAATAGTCCAACCGCAGCACTGACAGATAGATTGAGACTTCTCACGCCTGGTTCGCTCATGGGAATATAGACCGTAGCATCACATCGATCGAGAATTGTCGGCGGTAATCCCTCAGTTTCACTGCCAAATAATAACCAGTCGTCAGGTTGAAACTGAAATTGAAAGTGGCTACAACTACCCCGAACGCTAAACCCGATCCAACGACCAGATTGTTGCAGCCTATATTCGATAAATGCCTCGATCGAATCGTGTACCTGAAGCTTAACATAAGGCCAGTAGTCTAATCCAGCCCGTTTTAGATAGCGATCGCTAATTTCAAAGCCCAAGGGGCCGACTAGGTGCAATTGAGTGCCTGTTGCAGCACAAGTTCGGGCAATATTACCAGTATTGGGCGGAATCTGTGGATTGACTAAAACTAACTGGGGCATGATTTAAAAATTGATGCACGGAAAGATGAGAAGTTCGATCTCATCGTTCAGCAACAGACTCGATTAACTTCCAATCTAGACTAAGCAACAGACTGACACAGATAACGATCTAATTCTACTTCCTGCTGCTCGACTTGCGAGATGGCATGCATAATCACCGATCGAGCATCACCCGCGCGATCGTACATCTGCAGCCATTGTTGGGCGGTGTTACCCTCCCGCAGAATTTTTTTAACAGGTGAGAGGAAACACAGGAAGCCGCGCTGTTTGGCGATCGGACTCACCTCTGCATACAGTTCTTCAATCCAATCATGAGCGGTAATCGATCGACCATCGCGCCAATGTTGTAAAGTGGCATCAAGACTGGATTTCGCCACCGCCATTTCATTCGCATCGGCAATACTGACTAATTCCTGCGCTCGATCGTGAGCGGGTAAAGTACTCATCACAAGTGGATCGAGGGTAGGATCGGCGATCAGTTGCCACAATCTCGCTTCAATCAGCGATGTAACGGCCAGTAAGGCGATCGGATCGATAATTAGGTCACAAATTCTCAATTCGAGTCGATTGAGGTTATAAGGGCGGCGATCGCCGTTAGGGCGGACTGAAGACCAGAGGTGTCGAACATTTTGCATCGTTCCCAGCGCTAACTGTTCTTCCATCCATTTAATGTGGTGAGCGTGACTTTCAAATAACGGTACTTGCTTGGGTGTTTTGGGAAATACGCCCCAGCGGGTTGAGTGGTAGCCAGTGGGTGCGCCGTCGAGAAAGGGGGATGCAGCGCTGAGTGCTAAGTAGAGTGGTGATTCAACGCGAACTAGCCGACAGGCACGCATTAATAATTCTGGATCGCTGATGCCAATATTAATGTGGACGCTCGCAGTCACTACATTAGTACCGTAAGTCTGTTCGATATAGCTGTGATAAGGATTCTGCGGATCGGAACGATAAAAGCGATCCGCTCCACTCAAAGAGAGGGTACTCCCGGGAATCAAGGTATAGTTACCAATTCGCTGAAGATAGGCGCGTAACTGACGGCGGGGACGGACTAGGGCGCACAGCAATCGCTCGTAAGAGTTGAATGGTGCAGTAGTGTATTCGACATTCCGACTATCCGGTTCTGTGATAAATCCATCTAAATCTGCCACAATTCGATCGGATAAACCAACAATCTCTCCTGCGGGAGTGCCTGTGTAGACCTCAATTTCAAATCCTTTAGAAAGTAGCATTGATGTAGGGGATAGAGGATAGGAGATAGTGTGTCGGATTTAGGAGCTATTAACAATCATAACGGGTTTACTTGGGTAAACCTCGATCGAGGCTAAGTAACAGACTGGGATATTTT
>JBJOOY010000217.1:0-3305 GCA_046051065.1 Cyanobacteriota bacterium | reverse complement strand
CGGTAATCGATTCATTGAGAATCACCCAAATCAGATCGGTATCCAGCGATGGTACTTCCCACCATTCTAAACTGGAGTAATCAGGTAATTCGTCAGTACGATCCAAAGGCATATAGCAATTCCCTAGTTCTTGGAGTATATCCTTTTGATGATAATGGACAGTGGATCGAAAACAGTACATTTCTGAAGATAGAAATGCGATAAAAAATCCTTAATTACCAATTATATCTTGAGTTAGTAGAAGCTGAAGTTCTCGTCTAGTTTCTGGCTGTTGATATCGAGCTTGAATTGGTTGCCAAGTTTGCCAATTTAGTTCGCGCTCGCACTCGATCTGAGCATAAATTGTGGGTAATTTATTTGCAACACGTTTACCTAAGATGTTCTGAAGAAAAAGATCGAGTACCATCCCATCTTGGATATTACCAAACAATTTATGAATTTGTTGCAGATCCTTGAGATAGTCATGATAGCGGGGGCTATATCGATCGGGAAACAATTCCATCAAATAGCGAGTAGCTTTGACTTGTTTGCGGAGCGAGTGAAAAACTTTCCCATGGACGAGTAATAGTTGTGAACCTCCCATTGGCGCATCTGTGGTATCTGGTAAATCGAGGCTAATCCACCAACCTGGATTGAGAAAAAGTCCTCCCACTACCGCGCTCAGTAAATCTGGTAAAATTGACTCGATCGGTACACTACTTGTTTGCGTATATCCAGGATTATTTAGCCAATTATTCAGCCCTAATTTAAAAAATTGATATTCTTTGTCATCAAGCATCAATTCCACTTTAGATTTTGCCTTGCGACGACGTTTGGATATCTTAGAAATTACCTCTTGTAAATGCGCTTGTTCTGAGTTTGGTAAATTTGCTTGATAAGCTTTACAAGTGTCGTTTAAAACATCTAAGTCCCGAACTTTGCCTAGTGTTCTGGCAATTTTGCCGATCGGTTTATCACCCATTACTTTAGGAATATCTAAAATTGGGGTAAATGCTTTAATTATCGATCTCAACCGCCGCAAACTCACCCGCATTTGATGCACTGCTTCCACATCGCCACTAGCAATTACATCTGCTTCGTGGGTAAGGATGGCAATATATTGTTTTTGAATGGCTGGATAGAGATAGTCTGCTAGGGTTACTCGTTGTTGCATTTGCGCCGATCGAGCATCGATGTTAACATCTGTGTGTAATATGATCGCTGTCGTCTCTGGATCAACAATATCTCCAGTTGCCACAAAGGGCATCGAATTTTTATCCATAATAATTCTTCCTGAAATGTAATGAAGATCTAATCTTGTCAGATTGTTTTACTGCCTATTATCTCACCGCTATTTAGCCCAAACCCGTAGTATTTTTTACACAAATTGCTAGATTAGTTTATATATATTTATTAGCAAAATATAATTTTTATACTCAGACAGACGATCCCAGGGAAATAAACAAACTTTTTAGATCGAATGAAAGCTTTGCTTACAAGCCTTTCACTCGATCGATCTATTCACCACAAGTAAGCAACCCTTCGATTCAATCTACTCAGGATATTGTTGGGCTAGGGAATGAATACTTAAGATAGAAACGTACTTAAACTAATAAACATTATCTTGTTGAATCGATAGACTCTGATTCAAATATAGATAAGTTGTTGATTGTTTAAGACTCAACTGCTAATCGGATTGAATAGCTTAGTAATACTACTTAATTGAGTGTAAAAGGGCGAATGACGGGATTCGAACCCGCGAATGGAGGCACCACAAACCTCTGCCATAACCACTAGGCGACACTCGCCGTATATCGTCAACTATCATAGCATAAATTATTTAGATCGAGCTAGTGCTACAGTAAAATTACTCGATCGGCAGGCAAATGTAATATGGGGCGGATCCAAACGGTTTTATTTAGTAGCTTGGCAGTCTGTGGACTGGGCAGCATCATGGCTTTGACAAATCCAGGTCGATCGGCATACGAAGTTTATGCTGCCGAGCAATTGGCAGATGTCGCAATGAATCAGTGCAATCGTGTTCCAGAGGGAGTTAGGGGTGTCCTCCAAGGGCCGTGTCGAGCGGCGATCGCCTCAATTAAACCTCAACTCGGCCCGATGCTAGCTGCTGCTACTATTCGCCAAAATTTTATTCTGTTCAGTATCTATCGATCGAACATCTCGATTCCCGCCGCTAATCTCAATGCCCAAATCGAATCGATCGGGGTATTCAATAATTTCTTTACGTATAAAACTCCCTAACTTTAATTCTCGATCGATTAAGTATCTACTACATTAAGACTTGCGGATTATGACTCGATCGTGACATAATCATAGGCTATGTCTATTTTATTCCCACGTTGGGTCTGTAAGGATTATGGCAGCCAAAAAGGGCGTTCGTATTATCATCACCTTGGAATGCACCGAGTGTCGCACTAACACTGCCAAACGCTCTGCTGGTGTATCTCGTTACACCACCATGAAAAACCGTCGGAACACTACCGCTAGGTTGGAGTTGAGCAAGTTCTGTCGTTACTGCAACAAGCACACGACACATAAAGAGATCAAATAGTCACTATTCACTGTTAACTGTCCACTATTCACTAAAAACATGGCTTATTTTCGCAAACGGTTATCGCCGATCAAACCTGGAGAACCGATCGATTACAAAGATGTAGACTTACTGCGTAAGTATGTCACCGAGCGAGGCAAAATTCTGCCCCGTCGGATTACTGGTTTAACCTCGAAACAGCAACGGGATCTAACGCTTTCCATCAAACGCGCTCGTCAAATTGCCTTGATGCCATTCATCAATGTCGAAGGTTAGATAATTCTCTAACGCTCTCGATGCGCCACAGGCGAAGCTATGCAAGCGAATGCGCTTGTTAAATCGAGAGCTAAGTAGCAGGAATGAGGAATGAGGGTTGCTAGTAGCTCAGGTATTTCCAGCAAACTTCATATCTTCATCATCCTTCCTACCCAATCTGACTAACATTTCCTATTTCACCGTAAACTAGAATAAAGATCTGCCAAATCGGTAGTTGTCACTACCTGATCGAGCAATAAACAACCGTCAATAAGGAAAGGGATAGGGGTGGAGAAGGGAACTCTAGTTGAATTTTGGCACAACGGAGAACGCCGTTTGGGCATTGTCGATCGTCCAGAAGGTAAGAAACACTGGATTGCGATCGATGCGCGGACTCAAGCACATACACTCCATCCCCGTGAAATTACTTACGAAATCCAGGGAATTACTTGCAAGCAGCCAGCAGAAATTAATAAATTTCTGGCTGAAGTCGAACCAAATATCGACACTGACAGTTTAG
>JBJOOY010000216.1:0-2822 GCA_046051065.1 Cyanobacteriota bacterium | reverse complement strand
AAACCTATGGCTGGCTAGCCAGAACTACTATCGGTAGAAAAGTAGAAGATTTTCTTTACGATGGTGAAGATCCACACTATCAAATAGTATTAGCACAGACACTCGATCGAGGAGAATGGAGTGGCGAATTTCAGCTATCTACTAAAGAAGGGAAAAACATTACTGTTGCGAGTCAGTGGTATCTAATTGTGACATCAACAGGCATACCTCAATCGATTCTGACGATCGATTCTGACATTACCGAACATAAACTATTAGAAAGGCAATTTTTACGCACCCAACGATTAGAAAACCTCGGGACGCTAGCCAGCGGAATCGCCCACGATCTGAATAATATTCTCACACCGATCGTCGCAATTACCGAACTACTCCCACTCAAACTCACAAATTTAGACGCTCGCACCCACAGATTACTCACAACTCTTGCCGAAAACTCCCAACGCGGACGAGAATTAGTCGCTCAAATTCTTAGCTTCGCCAGAGGTGGGAGGGAAGAACGTACGCTCCTGCAACCTTTACATTTACTCAGCGAAGTATTACAGATCGCCAGGCAAACTTTTCCTAAATCGATCGAAACTAGTCTCCAAATCGAGAGTAGTCACCTCTGGACATTATCTGCTAATGCCACCCAACTACATCAAATCTTAATGAATCTATGTGTCAATGCGCGTGATGCGATGCCAGATAGCGGCGAATTGACAATTATGGCTGAAAATGTAGTCTTAAGTGATGACTATCCAAAACTACATCCAACTGCCCAGGGTGGGGCTTATCTGGCGATTACCGTTGCTGATACGGGGGTGGGAATTGAACCCCAAATTTTAGAACAGATTTTTGAACCATTCTTTACAACTAAGGCAATTGGCAAAGGGACTGGTTTAGGACTATCGACGGTATTAACGATCGTCAATAATCATCAGGGATTTGTAGATGTTTCCAGTCAACTTGGGCAGGGAACACAATTTCGATTTTATCTTCCGGCGATCGATCGGGTAGAAATAGAATTAGGTCACCCAAATTTACCGGAGTTAACTGGAAATGGTGAATTAATTTTGATTGTTGATGATGAACCTTCAATTAGAGAGATTCTCGGCGAAACGATCGAGTCTTATCACTATCAAACGGTTACCGCTAGTAATAGTCAACAAGCGATCGCGTTATATACAGAACATCATCACAAAATTCAGACAATTTTGCTCGATTATATGATGCCTAGTGGCGATCCTCATCAGACGATCGATCGACTTAACTCGATCGATCCTCATGTCCGAATTATTGTGATGAGTGGTTTATCAGCCCATGAAATTAATACTGAAAATCATGGTAACTCGATCGATAATTTCCTAGCAAAACCTTTTAGTACTCACGATTTGCTACACGCACTCAAAGTAGGTTTGAATCGATCTTATCCTTAATCTCAATTGGCGGGAAGTTTTATACTTAATTTATAGATAGATATATACATGTTGGACGATCGTTCGATATTTGTAACTCACTTGATATTTAATTCAACCCAGTTAATTGCTTCAAATCTACTCTGCATCAGAGTTTGAGTGATTTTATTTAATGTGACGATCGATTTATTGTATTGCTGGAATCTAGAGAGATATTCCATTAGCAAGATCCAGGATTGCCAGTCAAACATCTCACATAATTCAGATCCGTCAGAACTGGGAATTTGTTTGGTTTGACAGCTATTAAAACCTTTCTTCTCCAGCCACTTCTTGGCTTTGGATTGGTTAACTATTTGTCTATAGCTCGATTCGCATAGACCTAAACAGGTGAATGCTCGATCTTTGGTAATATAGTAATTCTCGTCTATCTTGTATAAACAAATACCTCTAGTTATTTCAATGCTCATGTTTGTATTCTGGACTTTAGCTCTATAAATACCTTACAACCTTATCAACAGATTGTGTACTGAGGCAAATCGATTGATTAAGCCTTGTTTTGTTACATTGGCTGTATTTACTTCCTGGAGCCAAATAATTCAATCTTGACAGATCGATATGACCAGCTCATAAAATGTGATGAATTTTACATCGATCGAAAATTGAGATCGAGATCTGGGCAAAAATAAAGGGAGCATCCCACTTTTTATTACTTATTCGTATAATAAAACATCAACAATTAGTAATAGAGCGGTTCAGCGATCGTCGTCTCGCGACGCGCAAGCTTCGAGATTATTTTTATACATCAGAATTTTAAAAGGTGAGATGAGGAGTATGAGAATTCCTGGAAATGTTAATTGAGTGACTTAGCTATCCTCTAAATTTAAATTTCTATTCCGATCGGATTGTAGTTTACTAAGATGGCTACTCTCAATATTTGCAGCATAAGGGGATAATTCTGAACGATTTGGCCATTTTAAAAAGTAAATTAAGATCGGGATGGAAAAAGCAATACTTGATACGCCACTCCAAAGATCATCCATACCTATACTCATATTACTTTTTGCAAAACCTGTTATGGTCCCAGCGACTAGAGCCTCTAAATTGTTCATTGCATGAAATGCAATTGGTACTAACATAGATTTAGTCTTGATGTAGAGTAAACAGACAAAGATCCAGCCAGTTCCTAACGCGAGCGCGTATATACTCATGTGAGCTAATCCAAACAAAACTGAGGAAAATATAATTGCTGTAGTAACTCCCCATTTTGCAGCAAATCGATTTAATAATATACCTCTAAAGATGAATTCTTCCAGAAGTGTTGAATGATAGAAACAACTGGTATAAAATGACCCCCATTCAGATAAAATGGAGGTAACTAAAAACAAAAAACTAGTTAGTATGCTATCAAATTTTCCGAACATAATCAAT
>JBJOOY010000215.1:0-4174 GCA_046051065.1 Cyanobacteriota bacterium | reverse complement strand
AGAACATCGATTAAGTTTATATTGCCAAAAGGCATAAGCCTCATGAAAATATGAGCTGTTCTATCGAATGAGTATTTATACTCATCGCAAAAGTGACACGCTCCCAGCAGGTAGATAAAGTCTAATATTTCGAGCTGCTAGCCAACTCTTATCTTGCCAATCAGCCACGTTTGTTCGATATTTTTTGGGTATTTCCATATTTAGGAATGTGACAGATGTACTTGCTGGCAAAACTTGCAGTGGCGATAAATCTGTCAAGGGGTTACCATTTAAATTAAGCCGTGTTAACTTAGTTAAATTAGCAAAAATATTTGGCAAAGCAGTAAGTTGATTATTCCCTAGATCTAACTCAGTTAGGTTAGATAGATTAGCAACACTTTCTGGTAAAGATGTTAGCTGATTATGATTGAGAGCTAGTTCGACTAATTTAGTTAAATTACCAAGTTCTTTTGATAGAAGACTTAATTGATTATCACTTAGTCTAAGTTCGATTAAATTTTTCAAAGTATATATCCCTGGTGGTAACATCTGAAACTGATTTTTACTCAGGTCTAATCTCTGTAAATTAGTGAGACGATCGATATTTGGCGGCAAATGCTTGAGGTAATTGTCTCTGATGTTTAATCCAGCTAAATTAGTTAATCGATCGATGCTTGATGGCAGCTTTGACAATTTATTGCTCCACAAACTCAACCAAGTTAAATTAGTGAGATCGCCAATACTTTCTGGTAGCTCTGACAGTTGATTGTCACCTAAATACAACTCTTGTAAGTTGCTTAAAATCCCGATATTTTCAGGAAGACGATTTAGATAATTGCGATCGAGTTTTAGCTTAATGAAATTACGCAACTCTTCAATTTCAAAAGGTATCTTAGTGATTTGATTATTTCGGATACATAGTCGATCGAAACTAGTAAAATTTTCAACATCGATCGAGCTATTTGTAAAGCGAGCCTTCGATAAATTTAGTTCGGTTGGATTAATATTTGGTATTTCAGCGATCAATAAGTTATTAATAGATAATTTTATTTGTTGTAAACTAGTACCCAATCCCACTAATGTTCTTTCGATAATTTTCATTTTTAAACTAAGATGCAGACTAAATGTAATCGAAAGGTGGAAAATAGCAGCCAAGATTCCATCTATTTAAATTCCGAGTGGTAGTTGAATAATCCTCTATCTTATAGATAATAAGTAGATGAAGGCTATTTATTATCGCTTGATTATTGCATTAGTATTCCCTATCTGCTGTCAAAAATACCTCATATTATCAACAATGTCAGGATTAAGACGATCGAGAATAGATTAATATGAAAGGATACTCCACCTCAATTGTCAACCATCGCCACTGCTTGAACAATCGTCCTTATACAGTAGTTTTAATTATTCCCACCGGAATTGGTGCCACGATGGGCGGTTATGCAGGGGATGGATTACCGATTGCTAAAGCGATCGCAGCTAGTTGCGATCGGTTGATTACCCATCCAAATGTCATGAATGGGGCGCAACTATATTGGAGTATGCCAAATACGCTGTATGTTGAAGGCTATGCTTTGGATCGTTTTGCGGCGGGGATGTGGGGATTGCAACCAGTTCGGCGCAATCGGATCGGGATAATCTTAGATCGATCAATTCCTGACGATCTGCGCATCCGCCATCTGCAAGTCGCAGATGCGGCTAGAGCGACCCTAGGATTAGATTTAACCGATTATGTCGTCACCGACATGCCTTTGGGTGTAGAGTTGCGTACAGCCGCTTCTGGAGCCTCCTGGGGGACGATTCAACAGCCGGATAGTCTGCTCAGAGCGGCTGATAAACTAATTTCGGCGGCTAAAGCAGAAGCGATCGCCGTAATTGGTAGATTTCCTGACGATCCGGGCGCAGAAATTCTTAAAGATTACCGTCACGGCATCGGCGTAGATCCTTTAGCTGGAGCTGAAGCCGTCATCAGTCATACGATCGTCCGGACATTTAAAGTACCCTGCGCTCACGCTCCGGCGCTATCACCAATTCCGATCGATCCAGATATCTCACCCCGTTCGGCGGCTGAGGAATTAGGTTATACATTTCTCCCCTGTGTGTTAGTCGGCTTGAGTCGCGCACCACAATTCCTAACTGACTCCCAACTCCAATCTACAGGCATCTGGGCTAACGAAGTCGATGCGGTAATTATCCCTGAATCTGCTTGTGGGGGTAGTGGCTTAATTAGCTTCGCTCGATCGGGTACTAAAATTATTACAGTTGCCGAAAATCATACCCGCATGGCCGTACCACCCGCATCAGTCGGGATTCGATCGATCGCGGTAAACTCTTACTTAGAAGCGATCGGTGTCATTACAGTCGATCGAGCTGGCATGAGTCTCGATAGTTTCTACCCCCAGATCGATCGACTAAAAGAGTTTCAATAGTTATTTAGTTATTAGTTTTAGTTATTTTTGCAAACTTACCACTATTCCCTATCCCCTATCCCCTATCCCCTACTCCCTAAAAAATGAGTAACTCGCAAACCCCAGACACCGAAACCTTATCGCGCACACAAATTTTAATTGCGATGGCATTAACTGCCTTAATTTTATTTGGAGTAGCGAAATTATGGCTATATTTAGGAGATATCCAGTTACGCCCGCTCAAATTTACGGTTTTCGATCTGGGGATAGGAATTGCCATCGGTTTGGGATTAACAGGATTGAGTGAGATTGTTTATGCAGTTTGGCCAATTTATCGAAGAAGTGCCGATTTTTACCTGACGATGGTGTTAAAACCGTTGGAATTACCTGACATAATTTGGCTAGGAATTTTACCAGGCTTGAGTGAGGAATTATTATTTCGGGGCGTGATGTTACCAGCACTTGGTTTAGATCCGATCGGCATCGTGTTATCTTCGCTATGTTTTGGCGTATTACACATGAGCGATACTCGACAATGGCCTTATGGCGTTTGGGCGACAGCGATCGGGATCCTATTGGCAGTTATCATGGTGGAGACGAATAATCTCTTCATTCCGATCGTGGCTCATATCACCACTAATTCAGTTTCCGGATTGGCCTGGAAATTAGGGTCGAGAACACAGACTCAATAGTCCCAAGGTTTACGCTCAGCATCTCTTTAGAGCAGAGATTGTCAAAGCTTACTCCTGGCGACGATCTAGCATTTCTTACTCCAGTGAGGTAAAGTTTTCTTTCCACTCTCAACTGTCAACTGTCCACTGTTCACTATTTAAATGTCTTTTTCTAACCTTGGTTTGTCCGCTGAAATTGTTCGTGCTGTTACAGCACAAGGCTATACCGATCCGACACCAATCCAACTACAGGCAATTCCAGCCATTCTCGCAGGTAACGACTTATTAGCAGGAGCACAGACGGGTACTGGCAAAACAGCAGGCTTCACCCTGCCAATTTTGCAGATGCTTTCGTCTGTGTCATCACGGCGGGTACCTGTCCGTCGTTCGGCTGTGCCATCTGGGCGGGGTTCGTCACCAGTACGCGCGCTAATTTTGACCCCTACTCGCGAATTAGCCGCTCAAGTCGAAACTAGCGTCAAAGATTATGGCCAATACCTTAACATCAAGTCCTTAGCGGTGTTTGGCGGGGTGAATATTACGCCCCAGATCCGTTACTTGCGGAGTGGTGTGGATATTTTGGTGGCAACGCCAGGACGCTTGCTCGACCATATTCAGCAACGTACTGTCGATTTATCGCAGATTGAAATTTTGGTACTCGATGAGGCAGATCGAATGCTGGACATGGGTTTTATCCGTGATATTCGGCGAATTTTGGCAGTATTACCAGCCCAACGTCAAAATTTGCTATTTTCGGCAACATTTTCACCAGAAATTAAGGAATTAGCCCAAACTATTTTGACTCAGCCAGTCTCGATCGAGGTGGCGCGACATATTACTAGTGCCGAAACGATCGAGCAGGAAATCTATCGGGTCGATCGAGTTCGCAAGGCAGAATTATTAATTCAACTAATTCAGGATTATAACTGGAATCAGGTATTGGTATTTACCCGTACCAAACACGGAGCCGATCGATTGTGCAAGCAGTTGTCCGATTATAGTATTTCGGCGCTGGCAATCCATGCCAATAAGAGCCAATCGGTACGCACCAAGACCCTGGCTAAATTTAAGAGTGGAGATGTGCAGGTGCTGGTGGCTACGGATATTGCCGCCAGA
>JBJOOY010000214.1:0-4189 GCA_046051065.1 Cyanobacteriota bacterium | reverse complement strand
AGCTTGAGGATATTGTGGCATCATGTTAATAATATGTTCGGGTAACCGTTGATAATAAAAAATTTTATGACAAATAATCTGATCCCTTACAATTCCGGTGATGATGATGTGGTTGCCTTTGGCGAGGCCATGTTTCGTTCTGGCAAACTAAAGCGCACGATCGCCCAATCTTTTGATGGGTCTGTAGGTAGATCGATCGATCAGAAATTACGTCAGAATGGATTAGAAATTCCGATTCGGATGATCGGTTCGACGCGGTTAGCTAACGAACACTGTCAATGGTTTGATGAGGGAATTAGTTGTGAAATCCTAAATTTATCCACCCGCCGCTGGTGCAAGGGCAAGGTGAGGGTGCAGGTTTCCGTGGAATTTTATATCGAAGATCCAGGTGAGAAAATGTTGGTTGCTAGCGACATGGAAGCTCCCACCGATTTACCACAGGTTAAGACGCAACAACAGCCACAACCCGAAGCAGATCTATCCTCAGATGAGCATATTACTGGTGAATATATATTTACGGGTATTCGTCATAACGGTCAGTCAAATTCATGAATTGTGAACGATCGATTGCCCATATTTAAATTGAGCCAATCGATCTTAGAGTTGACTACCAACTAATCTTCTAGCTTCAGGCGCAGATGCACTAAATCTTCCAGTATTTGGCGCAGATGCCGCTCGATTTTGTATTGCCGCTCGTTCAAAGCCTTTAACTGTTGATATCTAATTACTGCACTCCGTAGATTGGATAGCTCGGCTGTCGAACAAGGGCGCGTCCAGAGTTTCCCCTCCTCATCCAATCCACACAAGCGATAATTAGCTAAAGGATTGACCGTAATCAATTCTACCGGATCGATCGGTTGATAAGGAGTTGGAATAGATTTACCTGTGGTACTAGGCTTGAAAATCTGAGTTTCTAGCCAAGCAGCTAAAACTGGTCCACTGGCGGTGATTTCTAGGCTCTGTCGTTCGATTTCTTGCAATTCTTGTTGCCACTGCGCTACCATTCTATACATTTCTTGCAGCATGTGGGCTGCTAACATTGGGTTAGCATCTTGACGCAGATGACTAAATTTTGGCACTTGGACTGAAGCTAGTCGATCGGGAGCATCGACGTCGAAATCCTCGGATATTGACATATTTAGCTGATGTTAGAGACCAGTCATTAGTAACGCGATCGAAAATTATGAATCAAGTAGGATTTGAATGCATAACAGCATAACTCGATCGGGACAACAACAAACGATCTTAGTTACAGGTGCTGCCCGCTGTGGTAAGAGCGAATGGGCAGAGTCTCTAGCCATTCGCACAGCCTTAGCTGTTACCTATATTGCCACAGCCACTGGCGATGCTGCCGATCCTGAGTGGCAAGCTCGCATTCTGCGCCATCAACAACGTCGCCCCTCAACCTGGCAAACGATCGTAGCTGGAGAAAACTTGGCAACCCACATCTCCCAAGCTAGCGATTTAGACTGTCTGTTAATCGATTCCCTCGGTACCTGGGTGGCAAATTTACTCGATCGATCTGATGATGAGTGGGCGGAGTTGACTCAAGATTTGCTCGGGCGGTTGCAAACTAGTTTAGCTACTGTAATTATCGTAGCCGAGGAAACAGGTTGGGGCGTAGTTCCGGCTTTTCCCAGCGGTCGGTTATTTCGCGATCGCTTGGGGCTATTATCTCGTCAAATTGGCACGATCGCTGATTCGGTCTATTTAGTTACTGGCGGTCACGCTTTGGACTTAGCTAAATTAGGCACTAAATTACCGTTCGGATCGCTATTGTAGGACACTCGATCGCCGAATCTTTAAATATTTATTAATTTTTGAGCGTTTCAGTCAATCAGTTAAGCTAAATCTTTATCATCCATAGTGATAAGTTAGAGAAATTGGCAATAATAGTAAATATCATTAAATAAATAAATTTCAGAGGATCGATCCTCTGAAACTTATTAAATACAACCTCTCGATCGAATTGTAGCTACCTACTACTTAATTTGTGATTACATATGGCATCTTTAGCTGAAGTCAAAGAATATCTCGCTCACTGGTTTCAATTAGGCAAAAAAGTCTACATCGATAATGGCGATACCGAGTTACTCCCACAGCATATTTTTCACAATATGGATTACAGCGCTGAATTCGAGCGATGCTGGGAATTAGTCTTAGCCGATCGATCGGGAAATTGTTACTTAGAAGGTACCAGTCAAACAATCGCTCAGTTACTTACGCCATCATGGGATCTAGTCGATTGCGCTCGATGCAATATGCCAATCCCGTTGCCAGTGGCGGGGATTCCTGCCCAAAACTGTTCTTGTGAAGATCTGCCAAATTGGCCTAATTATGACTTACCCTCACCCATCTCACAAATGGCCGTCCGATCGAAATTAATAGATCTGCAAAACCGACTAGATCGACAACAACTTTAACTAATTGATCGAGAGTATTTTGCAGATTTGTTATGGTCATCAAAGTTTAATATTTAATTTTTTCTTAATATAACGCTCGATCGACTGATAAATATCGATCTGAGCGGATGAATCTACCAGTATTGCCTCGATCGCTCTAAACATGAGTTATTAGTTAGCATATTCCAGTTCGGGTGCAATCTGTTTCTCGAAAAAAGGTAGTGGGTCGTCTGCCGTAACAATCAGTTGTTGACAAGGGATTTTATCAGATAAGATCGAGCTTGCCATCATCCCTGTATGGATTTCTAAATAACCATGCTTGGGCGTTTCAAATAATAATTTTTGGCCAGGAAAAACAACTCGCTCGAAATACCATTCATGAACATTGGTAATGCGGGCAATTTGGATCTGACTGGTACTATTCACATAACAGCAGCAAATGACATTACGATCGTCTGGTGATAATGAATCGAGAATTTGAGGCATAATCTTTGATGCTCCTAGTACTCAGAATAAGACTTATTATTTTCAAGGTATCATCCTTTTTTAAGCAGAATCTGTCAAGTCTACTACTTTTTTACGGTTGCTCGGGATCGCCCTTGGCGCTTAAGAAACCACCAATTTCGATCGCTCCTGACATCGCAACCCACACGCGACTGAGGAGTAGCGCTCTCCCCACTTCAATTCCGATCCCCACGCCGCTGAACAGCTAACGAATCTCCGACAGAGACTACCTTTACCGCTAAATATTGTGTAGAGTTATATTAAAGGCATTCATAAAATTCTTCAGTTAAATTTTAGCTAACAGTTCGATCGGGTGGGTGCGTGAAATCTAAACCAGATCGAGTCGATGACAAGGCTCGAACTATTTTATCCCCTGCTGCACCAGCGAAAATAGCTCAAGCGGCTGTGGAAAGTTCGGAGATCGAGACAATTATCTCCTCAAAAAAATCAAAAAATATCTAAATTTCTTAATAAGATGACTGTTACACGTATCCTCTACTGTCGCCTACCATGCAATCCCATTTTTCCGATCGGGGTTGTCTATCTTGCAGATCACATTCATAAACAGTTTTCCCATGTCGAACAGCGAATTTTCGATGTTGGTGCAGTCCCACCCTTAGATTACGGTACTGCGCTAGATGCCGCGATCGATGAGTTTCAGCCTAATTTATTAGTCTACTCCTGGCGAGATATCCAGATCTATGCTCCTGTGGGTGGACGAGGTGGTAATCCCCTCCAGAATTCCTTTGAATTTTTCTACGATCGTAACCCTTTAATTAAGTTACGCGGTGCCCTAGGTGGAGCGCGGATGCTAGCTAGCCACTATACCGAATTGTGGCGCAATCTGTCGCTGATTAAACGAGGACTCAAACGCGCCAAACAATATCACCCAGAGGCGCAGCTAGTCGTCGGTGGCGGGGCTGTTAGCGTCTTCTACGAGCAACTAGCTAAAAGTTTACCCCAAGGGGCGATCGTCTCAATTGGTGAGGGCGAAGCTTTATTAGAAAAGATGATTAAAGGCGATGATCTGGCAACCGAGCGCTGCTATATCGTTGGTGTAACACCGCGCAAAGGGTTAGTCCATGAGCCACCTGCCCCGATCGAAAAAACCGCGTGTAATTATAATTATATCGAGACGATCTGGCCGGAATTTAGTTATTATCTCCAAGATCGGGATTTTTATATCGGCGTACAAACCAAACGCGGTTGTCCCCACAACTGTTGTTACTGTGTATATACGGTCATTGAAGGGAAACAAGTACGGATTAATCCAGCAGATGAAG
>JBJOOY010000213.1:0-7695 GCA_046051065.1 Cyanobacteriota bacterium | reverse complement strand
CTCACCCAATTGACGAACGAACAGTTCGCCTCGATCGCTTTTACCAACTTCACAGCTATATAATAAAATCTCGTCGATCGACCATTCTTGCATTAATGCCGAATGATTCTCGATGTGAGCTAAGTCTAGTGGATTCGATCCAATTTTGATAACACCAGCTTCACCATGTGCGACGATCGCGAGTCGTTTTGCACCTGTTTGAGATAATAGTTCAGTAATTTTATCGATCGCCTGTTCATTGGGTTCGATTTTATACCCGATCGATCCGGATGATAATGCCCTGAATATAATCTCTAGATCTGGAACTTGACTATCGATTACCACCAATGTATGAGGAGGTTCAAGTGAAATCGAGCGATTAAGTGTTTGTGATAAAGGATTAAGAGTAATAGTCATATGATGATTAATTATGCAATCTCCAATATAAATTAGCTGAAAAGTTTGAAATATTCGATCGTTCGCGTTGCGTCTCTGGCAGAGAATCGTTAAATTGCTGAGATACTATAATGCTTGACCTTTGGTGGAGTATTTCTGGCATGAAATCACTGGAAACGTGAGATCTCGATCGCAAGTATTTTGTGTTTTTTCGAGATACTTGTGACGTTAACTTTACAATAGTATCTTAACTCACTAAGTACAATAAAATTAATTTGATATTTTTGCAACCATATTATGATTGCAACATTAAGATTGCAACATCTCAATTATTAAAATCTGATATCGACTGAAGCCCGAAGCTAAAATTTTGCAGCAATCGATCGGCTGGCAAAAATGAAAAATGTAAATCTAAAAAAATTGACTAAATCGTTGAAATCTCTATAGAAATTGTGCTTTTTTATACATATGCTACACAATATCGAGCCTTTCGGCAATATCTAAAATAGCTTCAATTGAACTGGTAAATCTGCAGTAGGATTGGGTGGTAGTGGTGATAGAGTAATGCCCGATCGAGTGAAAATCTGATGTAGATAACGCGCATTGATCGGCGATCGAGCTTCGATCGGACAATGAACGAATACATAGATTTGTGGATCTCGCTCTAACCAAGTATGGATCTGATTTGCCCATTCCTCCAGCCAGACTTGGTTTGCCGATCGAACGGGATGGGAAACATATCGAATCAAGCTAAACGGTGCTGTCAGACTCAATGCCAATGGTACGCACGGCTTTTTGCACTGGGCGATCTCACCCAAATCTGGATCTGCCGCATAAATCGATCGAGTATCGAGGATAACTCGCCCGATCCCTAATCTCATCAACAACTCGGTTAACTGCTCTTGGTGAGGCGATCCGAACCAATCTAGATGACGAACTTCTAGCGCAATATCAATATCCTGACGAGGTAGCGCGGTCAAAAATGCGGTTAAATCGGCTAATCGATCGGGTGCATAATGCGGCGGTAGCTGAATAAACATCACTCCCAAACGTTCGCCCAATCCCTGCATCTGCGCGATAAACGATCGAGCCGCGGGAATAGATGGCTCTAGCAAACCATGATGTGTAATCGATCGAGGAAACTTCAGGCAAAACCTAAATCCTGGTGGAGTTTGAGCGATCCATCGATCGATTATCGCCTGGTTGGGAGTCGCATAAAAAGTTGTATTCCCCTCCACTGCTGGGAAAAAATTGCTATATACCCGCAAAAAATCTGCCGTAGGTGTTTTTGGTGGATAAACTTCACCCATCCAGCCTGGATAAGACCAGACAGCACAACCGATTGAGATAGACATAGTAGGCTCAGCTCTCCTAAAGGGCACTCTAGCTTGAGTACGGATACCCCTAGATCGATCGACCCTAGATTAGGTAATAATAGGAAAAATAGACATACAATGGCACAGCTATGATACCTACCGTAATCGAACAATCTGGTAGAGGCGAACGCGCCTTTGACATTTATTCTCGGCTATTGCGCGATCGAATTATCTTCTTAGGTGGTCAGGTAGATTCAGATCTAGCTAACCTGATCGTAGCGCAACTACTTTTCTTAGAAGCCGAAGATCCAGAGAAAGATATCTCCATATATATCAATTCCCCTGGTGGTTCGGTTTCGGCGGGGATGGGGATTTTTGATACGATGAATCAAATTCGCCCCGATGTTTGTACTGTCTGTATGGGATTTGCCGCCAGTATGGGCGCATTTCTCCTCAGTGCAGGTGAAAAAGGGAAACGGATGAGTCTCCCCAGTTCGCGAATCATGATTCACCAACCTCTGGGCGGTGCACAAGGACAAGCAACAGATATTGCCATCCAAGCCAAGGAGATTCTCTATATTAAAGGCAGATTAAACGATCTGTTGGCAAAACATACAGGTCAACCTTTAGAGAAAATCCAAGAAGATACCGATCGTGACTTCTACATGTCTGCTGAGGAAGCCAAAGACTACGGCTTAATCGATAATGTGATCGATCGTCAAGTTAGTGCGGCAAATCCTCCATTATCATTAGTTCAGTAATTAGGGGCTGGAGGGGATAGGGGATAGAGTAGAGTAGAGTTCCTTGCTTGTCCACTATCCACTATCCACTAACTTCTATCCCCGATAAGGGTTGTCGATCCGATCGAGTGATACATTAAATTCAAATGGCATTCGACCAGGATTTTTGCGTGGCTCGGCAGAGTAACCGATCGGTAGTACTAATGCGATCGCTAAATCTGGATCGTTTTCGGCACCGATGACTGCTTTGACTTTATCTTCCAGCCAGCCATTCATCATACAGGTAGATAGACCCAAGCTCTCGGCTGCGAGTGTCGCATGAGTCGCGGCAATCATCGCATCTTTAATGGCATATTCCCGCGCTTTATCGCCTAATCCAACCGAAAATTCGGGAATAGATTTTTTGAAATAACCCACGGTCTTTTCATTCCATGCACCAGTCTCTAGACCCTTTTCCAAAATCGGCGTTAAATCTTTCTCGCCAGCCTTGATATCTGCCGCAAAGACGAAGTTGACAGGAGCTTGAGCGACTTGAGGTTGATTCCAACAAGCAGCAGCTAGAGCCGCTCTTTGGTCGGGATCTTGGATGACAATAATTCGCCAGTCTTGAATATTAAAACTACTGGGTGCTGCAACGGTAAGTTCGACGAGTTGACGGAGTAGTTCTGGAGCGATCGGGTCTGGCTTGAAATTTTTGATCGATCGACGTTGTAAAATCGCGCTCGGTACGTCTAATGGCATAATTTCGCTGTGATGTTAGAGATGCGGGTATAGCTTATTTTATCAGTAATGCCCAGCTTGAGAATTTTGGAGCTAATCTATTGTGTTAGGAGTACTTTACCCGAGATTTAAATTTTAACGATCGATCAAGTGTGAATTATTCGATCTTGCTGTCCATTTTTCCCACAGTTCTGTGCTACTATCTGGCTGTCCAGGATAGTTGAGTAGTTCATCTGAAATAACAACCCAAGGTTGTGCGCTTTGTGTCCAGATATTACCCACTGGAAGCAACCAATTTGGATCGTCTAAAGTGCCAGCTTTGATATTAATAGTTTCACGATTATATGCTCGATCGTGAAATAATCTCGTACCGCAATTCGGGCAAAAAGAACAGATAACAGCGCGATCGCGATCAGATTTACGAGTCCAAGTTTTAGGTTGACCTTGGACGATTTTGACAGACGCTCTTGGTACTGTCAGTGACAAGCCAAAAGCACTTGCAGACTGTTTTTGACATTCTCGGCAATGACAGATATAAAAAGTCAACGGCTCGCTATTAATTTCATATCTAACTTCTCCACACTGACAGCCACCTGTATATAGATTATTCATGATAATTTCTCGATCGAATTCGATCGATATTTATGGTTCTCCTGGGTTTATGAGGGAAAATGTCGCGAAAGCGGAATTTTACCCATCTACTCAATTTTAACTTTTACCTAATTTTAACTGTTAGATGGGCTGAAATTTTACTGCCAATAGTCAGACAGAAAGAGATGAAACCATTGCACGCCAGAAGTTTTTACTGAAACCACGATCGTGATCAGCTAAACTTATCACCATAATTATGGGAGAGCCAAAACTAGGAAGTTGCTGTAAATACTCTAACGTTTTTTCTCAGGTAACTTACTCACAATCCCTTCACACCCACCTGGAATCGTCTGGCGAGAGGCTTCGCCACACCAAGTGCAACAGTATTTACGTTGTTCTTCAGACATTTCCTGTACATTAGTAAAATCGGTATTTTCTACTACTGCACCTGTAAATTCACCTGTTGTATAGTTTGGGATCTCATTGCGACTGCGAGGACTGGCTGAGTCGGCATTCCCATAAAAAAATTTGGTACCTTTGATATCGGCATTATTTAATTTAGCTTCGTAGAGAATGGTCCGGGAAAAGTTGGCTTTGACTAAATCGCAACCGCTTAAATTCGCCCTAATTAAATTAGCATCGCTGAGATCTGTCCAGCGCAAATCTGTCTGAGCGATGTCTGCACCTGCTAACATCACCCCCAAATCGATTACTCTGACTCCATACAGCCGATCTTCATCATAACCGCCATTTCCATCCAGAATCGCTCTACCGAGCCGGCGATCGCGCCTAAGCGGAGTGATTAATTTAGACTGAGATAAGAAGCGTAGTACTTTAGCTTTACCGCCTGCATCGATACTCCCCAATAATGCCGCCGTTCGTCCAGCGGCAAAGGCTTGTTCTTGCGGCCAATCTTCAAGGAAACCATCCTCATCCAATACTAGATCGGAAATGCCCTGGAAGTAAGTATCGATCGTTTGTTGTTGGGTGAGAATATTTTGTTGGGTAGTGAGGCGATTTTGCTCGATCGTCAGATCGCGGGAGATAATATACTGCCGCCAAGCAATATACACTGCTAGGATGGCAATTAAGATTTGACCGAATGCACCACCCCATTCTCCCGAAGCTCCAACCGCATTCCAGTCAATTTGGTCTGAGAAACTACTCAGATACTCAAAAACTTCTAAGATCTGGAGTAACCCAACTAACGCAATTAAGACGGTAATCGAAGCAATTAACTGCAATCGTTGCGAGGGCGACAGAGAATCTAACAGTTCTTGCCGAATGCCTCGATAGATAATTGGGATCGATAATACTAGTGCGATCGCACAACCTGCTGCGGCAATCCAGGTGTTATTGAGCGATAATCCGGACACCATAATGGCGATCGCGATTAGATTTACCCACAGATTTACCCAGATCGGCATATTATACGTAAAATATCTAGGCTTGAAGGTTTAAAGTACTAAAATATTTTAGTCGATATCATTTAGTATAATAACATGCTTTGTTTGGATCGAGTAGATTAGACTTATTAAGATGAAGATGATAATTAGGTCGATATTACTAATATCGATCGGCACTATTGGCGGTCTCTATTATTTCTGGAAAACAGCAACTAAGGTACCTGATGAATATACTGAAGCTATTACTGCAAATAATACAGCCGATTGAGTTGATAAATCTTGATCGAGTCAAATTAATGCCTAAAGAAACGATCTCATTTACAATCTATCTAGCTCGATCAATCGAGCTAATGTCGGGCAAAAAGTAACGATATATCTCAGCAATAAAGACCTGAATAAATTTGTATTAGCTAAGCTTGCTATTACTCATAGTAATAAGCAAATTCCGGGATAAACAGTCTTAAGTCCTTGGTGCGTGGCCTGCCAGTGGCATTCAACAGGCGATCGAGCTAAAATTACAGCAATAATATCTTAAAATCGATCGAGTAGAATTAGACAAAGATCGATTAGCGATCGAGGGTGAAAAAAAGTAAGTTTAGACGATTATGCGAAAATTATTAGTTACTGGTGGTAGTGGATTTTTAGGGTGGAATTTATGTCAATTTGCTCGAACCGATTGGGAAGTTCATGGAACTTACTCGCAACAGCCGATCGAGATTACAGGTATTAAATTACATCAGCTCGATCTGACAGATGTAGAGTTAGTTAATAGAGAGATAGATCGCATTGCTCCAGATGCGATAATTCATACTGCTGCTGCATCTAATCCTAACTTTTGTCAGCAGAATCCAGAGGTATCTTATCAAATTAATGTAATTGCATCGCGACGATTAGCAGAAATTTGCGATCGAGCAAAAATCCCATTTGTATTTACATCTACCGATCTAGTTTTTGATGGCACTCAGCCGCCTTATCGAGAAATAGATCCAGTCTCCCCCATTAATATTTATGGCGAACAAAAGGTCGCCGCCGAGCGGGAAATTTTAGCAGCTTATGCCGCTGCAAGTATCTGTAGGATGCCCTTGATGTTTGGCATGGCACCACCAACTGCAACTAGTTTTATTCAGCCTTGGCTTAAATCGTGGCGATCGGGTGAAAGTTTAAAATTATTTATGGATGAATTCCGAACTCCAGTTAGTGCTCGGAGCGCGGCTCAAGGTTTATTGATGTCATTAAAAGTCGCTCCAGGTACGATTCATTTAGGTGGTAAAGAGCGGATTTCTCGCTATGAATTTGGCAAGTTATTAGCTGAAGCATTTGGTTTCGATTTATCGCTAATATCTCCAATCTCTCAACGCGACTTACAGATGGCTGCGCCGCGTGCGGCTGATGTATCTTTCGATATTAGTAAAGCGATCGAGTTGGGATATCATCCCCAATCGATTAGGAGTGAATTAGCAGCGATCGCCCAAACGATGAAAGTCGATCTGCTTTAACTTTATATTAGCGATCGAGTGACTCACTCGCCATCCAAGTAAGATCAAACTAACCGCTATTGGTAAGTCTTTCTACCCAATCTTTACCGCTGATGAAATTCCCCGATTTAGATACACTTTCACTCGATCTACAAGTAGCTCAAATGGTCGTAGTCAGAGCTTCTAGCCATTTATTCGACCATCAGATCCAGTATCCTGAATTTGGCGAACGAAATCGAGCAACCCTCAAACATTGGATTGCCGATCTTGGTGTGGGTGGCATAATTTTCTGGGGCGGGAATGCGGGAGAATTGACGCTGCGGATTCAGCAATTACAAGCTTGGGCAGAATATCCTCTCTTAATTGCAGGGGATATTGAGGAAGGGGTAGGACAAAGATTTACAGGTGCAACCTGGTTTCCACCACCAATGGCTTTAAATGCGATCGCTCAGACAAATTTACCACGCGCGATCGAATATGCCAGATTAATGGGAGCGATCACGGCAACAGAAGCGCTGGCAATTGGGATTAACTGGATTTTGGCTCCAGTTGTAGATGTAAATAATAATCCCGCTAATCCAGTCATTAATATTCGCGCCTTTGGCGAAACCCCCGAAATCGTCAGTCAGTTGGCAACGGCATATATCCACGGAGCAGCGGCTTATCCAGTACTGACGTGCGCCAAACACTTCCCTGGGCATGGAGACACAGCAACGGATTCCCACTGGGCATTGCCCGTAATTAACCACGATCGCGCGCGATTAGAATCGATCGAGTTGCCACCATTTCAAGCGGCAATGCAGGCGGGGGTAGATAGTATCATGAGTGCCCATCTGATGATTCCGGCTCTCGACGATCGATTACCCGCGACACTCTCCGATCGGATTTTAACTCAAGAGTTGCGACAAAATTTGGGTTTCGAGGGTTTAATTAGTACCGATGCGTTGGTAATGGGTGCGATTGCCGATCGATATGGTGCGGATGAGGCTCCCGTGATGTCGGTAGAGGCTGGTTCAGATCTGATGATGATGCCTGTCGATCCGGAAATTGCGATTAAATCCGTGTGTGCGGC
>JBJOOY010000212.1:0-5186 GCA_046051065.1 Cyanobacteriota bacterium | reverse complement strand
TTGCCAAACAGTTTCTCTACCGCATCTAAAGGTGGACTTGGCATCAATGTAGATATTCCCACAGCTACTACCCCAGGCATTACACCACCATTAGTTTTTCAAACCTCCAATCGAGGTATTCCTACCAATTTTGCCAGTGGCGATTTCGTGTTATTAACGGGCTTAAAACCTGGTCCACCGCCAGCTATTGGCAATCCAGGACCATTAACTATTAATTTCGATCGACCCGTGTCAGCCGCAGGCGCACAAATTGCCGTAGATGATGTGCCCGCTTTTACTGCATTTGTATCCGCATTCGATCGGCAGAATAATCTATTAGGTAATTTCTCGATCGGCGGAACATCCTCATTAGCATTAGATAATTCCGCTCAATTTCTCGGCGTTAGTAGCGATACTGCCAATATCTCTCGGCTGGTATACAGTAGTTCTGAAGGCAATCGCGCTGTGGGGATTAACTCCCTGAGTGTTTCTGAGCCAGTACCCGAACCTCTGACTATTTTCGGTACGATTATTGGTGGAGCTGCTGCTTGGAAAATGAAGAAAAAGTTAAATTCAACTACCAAAAAATAGTTCGATAATCAAACTAAAATCGCTGTACCTCCCTCCTCTCAACGATCCACGATCCCCGATCT
The DNA here is from genome assembly GCA_046051065.1 of Cyanobacteriota bacterium. Lineage (GTDB taxonomy): Bacteria > Cyanobacteriota > Cyanobacteriia > Cyanobacteriales > Chamaesiphonaceae > Chamaesiphon. The sequence goes on along the minus strand of JBJOOY010000212.1, from coordinate 4,554 downwards.
TCGTCGCTGTGCTAATTCAACTGCAAGCTGAATCGCCGCGATCGTACTGCGCGGATCGGCAATCCCCGATCCAGCAATATCAAATGCTGTACCGTGATCTGGTGAAGTGCGAATAAACGGCAACCCAATTGTCGTATTAATCGCTCGATCGAATGCCATTAATTTGACCGGAATCAAGCCTTGATCGTGATAGAGAGCTAAGTAAGCATCCGCTGCTTGCGGTTGTGGGTGCGTACCAAACCATGCTTGTCCTGGTTTCACCCACATTGTATCTGGTGGTAAGAGTCCAAGTAATTTGTATTGGGGATAAATTTCTCGCTGCTTCTCCAGCCAACGATCCAACCAGTCCACTTCCTCGCGACCTAATTGTCCCCCTTCGCCACTATGGGGATTCAATCCCGCGATCGCGATCGACCCCGATTGTAGCCCAAAATTGTCGCGCAAACATTCAATTAATAACTCCAACTTGAGACTGAGTAATGCAGGTGTCAGAGCTTGGGAAACCTCAATTAGGGGAATATGTGTCGTCGCCAACAGCGTCCGCAATGTCCAGCCAGTATGAGGGGAGACACCCACAAACATCATCCCAAAGCGGTCTATTTTCGCCTTGAGCGCCAGTAATTCCGTTTGTCCGGGGTAAACCTTGCCTGCGGCCAACCAAGCCGATTTAGCGATGGGTGCTGTGACGATCGCCTCAAATTCTCCCGCCAATGTGCGATCGATCGCCAGATCCAAATATGCAAAACTTGCCGCACCACTAGCTGCATTTCCTTGCCCGATTTTCACCCCGTTAATTATCTCTCGATCTAACGGTACATCAATAAGCTTGAGATCGTGGGGATTAGCTAACTCAACTAACGGTGATAATTGCTGATAACTAGCTGTTAATAACTGGAGATTGCCTACCACAGTCAGATCGTAACCATCCAGACTTCGATCGATTAAAGCCTTGAGTACCACCTCGGTACCGATTCCGGCTGGATCGCCTAAAGTAATGACTAGTCTGGGTTTACTCATGATTCTAATCCGGGACGAGACGATACTAGAGTGCTGGGCAAGTTTGAGACGGTTAACGATAAGATTACTAACCTCGAAATAAGGGTGTGGGTGTCTTTGAGTCTCATAATTGAGCGTACCTGGTGCTGTAGGGATAATTGATTTGAATCTGGGCATTCTAAGTGCTGAGTGTATATCACCTCAATACTTGGCAGTTTGGAGAATTCCCTTGGCAAAAACGAAGACAGATCGGCTCTCAGCAAGTGGGGCAAGCCTCGGCTTTGAAGAGACGCTATGGCAAGCGGCGGATAAGTTACGCGGTCACATGGATGCGGGCGAATACAAGCACGTCGTTCTCGGCTTGGTATTTCTCAAGTATATCTCCGATGCGTTTGGCGAACACTACGCCAAGCTGGAGGCTGATGAATACGCCGATCCTGAAGATCGAGATGAATACACGGCAGAGAACATCTTCTACGTTCCGAAAGAGGCGCGGTGGTCGTTTCTGCAAAGCCAAGCCAAGACTCCAGAAATCGGTAAGCTGATTGACGATGGCATGAGTGTCATTGAGAAGGAAAACCCGTCGCTCAAAGGGGTATTGCCCAAGGAATACGGCAAACCATCGCTGGATAAACGCTTGCTGGGAGAACTGATCGACCTCATCGCTACCATTGGGCTGGGGAATAAAGACAACCGCTCTCAGGATATTCTGGGGCGCGTCTATGAGTTTTTCTTAGGCAAGTTTGCCAGTGCCGAAGGGAAAAACGGTGGACAATTCTACACGCCGCGTTGTGTGGTGGAGGTGATGGTATCGATGCTCAAACCCTACAAAGGGCGAGTATACGACCCCTGTTGTGGTTCGGGCGGGATGTTCGTGCAGTCGGAAAAGTTTGTTCTGGCACATGGGGGAAGGCTTGGGGACATTTCCATCTACGGGCAGGAATCCAACCCTACCACTTGGAAGCTATGCAAGATGAACCTGGCGATTCGGGGCATCGAAGGCAATCTGGGGGTGCATAATGCGGACAGTTTCCACAATGACCAGCACAAAGACCTAAAAGCAGATTTTATCATCGCTAACCCGCCCTTCAACATCAACGACTGGGGCGGCGATCGCCTGCGAGAAGATGCACGCTGGCAATATGGCATTCCACCCAAAGGCAACGCCAACTACGGCTGGATGCAGCACATGATCCATCATCTTGCCCCAAACGGTATTGCTGGGTTTATCTTGGCGAATGGTTCGATGAATTCCAACCAGTCAGGGGAAGGAGAGATTCGCAAAACCATTATCGAAGCGGATTTGGTGGATTGTATGGTGGCTTTGCCAGGGCAGTTATTCTACAACACCCAGATTCCCGCCTGTTTGTGGTTTTTGACCCGCAGCAAGAAGAACGGCAAATTGCGACATCGGCAGGGAGAAACCCGGTTTATTGATGCGCGGAAGATGGGGTTTTTGGTCGATCGTGTGCATCGAGAGCTGACAGAGGAAGAGATAGCCCGCATTGCCAATACCTATCATGGGTGGCGGGGGGAGAAAGATGCAGGGAAATACGAGGATGTCCCTGGTTTCTGTAAGAGTGCCACAAAGGATGAGATCGAGAGCCACGGCTATGTGCTGACACCAGGGCGGTATGTAGGCGCAGAGGAAACGGAAGATGATGATGAGCCGTTTGAGGAGAAGATGGGGCGACTGATGACGAAGTTAACCCAGCAGTTTACCGAAAGTGCCAAACTAGAAATGGCGATTATGGAAAACTTGAGGAGTTTAGGATTATGAGCAGGATAAGAATTTTTCGTTATGTAGCGTAGAGACAAACAAAAGATGAAAATTAAAGAATTACTCCAAGAAAAACGAGATGAAATCATAGCGATCGCTACTAAACATGGAGCATATAATGTGCGAATTTTTGGCAGTGTTGCTAGAGGAGAAGAAACACCATTAAGTGATATAGATTTTTTAATTGATTACGATCTATCAAAAATTAGTCCTTGGTTTCCAGGCGGATTGCTGGCTGATTTAGAGAATTTATTGGGTTGCAAAGTTGATATTGTTACCGAAAAAGGATTGCATCATTTTATTCGCGATCGCATTCTGAAAGAGGCTATTTCTCTATGACAGAAGATCGCATTTATTTAGAGTATATTCTGCAATGTATTAACAGAATTGAGGATTATTCAAAAGGAGGAAAAGAAGAATTTGTAATTAATTTAATGGTACAGGATGCAATTATGCGGCGGTTGCAAACTTTAGCTGAATCGACACAGCGTGTTTCTGAGGATTTGAAGGCAAAAATGCCAGACATAGCTTGGCGTAATATCGCAGGGTTTAGAAATGTTTTAGTTCATGATTATTTGGGAGGGATCGATCTCGATATTATTTGGGAGGTCGTGAATACTTATTTACCTAGTCTTAAGGAAAAAGTTACAGAGATTTTAGAAGAAATGCAATGATCGAAGAATTGGCAAGGTTGGAGAGGGAGATTAGAGATAATTTGCGGAGGTCAGGGTATGGTAGATGATTGGATTGAAACGACGCTTGGTGATGTTCTTACACTACAAAGAGGTTTTGACCTTCCTATCAATCAACGCATACCTGGAACGATACCTGTAGTAGCTTCAAATGGAATTGTTGGCAACCATGATAAGGCTAAGGTGAAAAGTCCTGGAGTTGTAATAGGCAGAAGTGGAAGCATAGGTGGCGCACAATTTATAAAAACTGATTTTTGGGCACTTAACACAACGCTATATGTAAAAGATTTTAAAGGAAACGATCCTAGATTTATTTACTATCTTCTTCTCAATATCGACTTCAAAAAATTTAATGTTGGAAGCGGAGTTCCAACACTTAATCGCAATCATATTCATCCTCTACGGATTTCTATTCCTCCTCTCCCCGAACAAAAAGCGATCGCCAGTATCCTTTCCTCACTCGACGACAAAATCGAACTGAACCAGCAGATGAACCGCACCTTGGAGGCACAAGCGAGGGCAATCTTTAAATCGTGGTTTGTGGATTTTGACCCCGTTCGTGCCAAGATGGAGGGCAGACAACCAGCAGGGATGGATGCGGCGACGGCGGCGTTGTTTCCTGATGCGTTTGAAGAATCGGAATTGGGGGTTATTCCAAGGGGATGGAGAATAGGAAAGATAGGTCAAGAATTTGATATTACTATGGGTCAATCTCCCCCAGGTTCTACCTACAATGAGGAAAAGAATGGCATTTCTTTCTATCAAGGGACAAGAGATTTCGGTTTTCGCTATCCAACTGAAAGAATATATTGCAGCGCACCGACAAGACTTGCTAGTTTGGGAGATACACTCGTTAGTGTTCGTGCCCCTGTAGGTGATATTAATATGGCTAATCAGCAGTGCTGTATTGGTAGAGGTGTTGCTGCTATTCGCCACAAACAAGGTAGTCGCTCCTATACATATTATTCCAGAAGTGTTGAATGATAGAAACAACTGGTATAAAATGACCCCCATTCAGATAAAATGGAGGTAACTAAAAACAAAAAACTAGTTAGTATGCTATCAAATTTTCCGAACATAATCAAT
>JBJOOY010000211.1:0-8429 GCA_046051065.1 Cyanobacteriota bacterium | reverse complement strand
TGACCGATCTCGATCGAGATGTAGAAATTTTAAATCGGCTTAACTTTACCTCCCTGTGGACACCTTTCGATCTGATAATTTTACCGCCAAGCAGCTCTCAACTGGGAATTGGTACCGAGATCGCTTTACCAGTCTTAGCTCATGCATTAATGGTAGCCGATCGACGTTGTCTTGAGGCGATCGCTACTGCACTCACTCAATCAGTCAAATCACCAATCTGAGTAAATTCTTGTGCCCCAAAGATGGCTGCGGGATGGGTATAATATTTGAATTCTAATAAATTTGCACAGGGATCGACGAGAAAAAAGGTGCGGTGCTCCGTAATCTCGCCTGGAAATCGATGCTTGGCGGACTGATAAAATTTCAATTGTTTGGAGATCGCTCGATGGAGTAACGATTGCCAATCAGTTAAAGTAGTAAACACAATCCCACAGTGACGAGGATAAATTCCAGTCTGGACTGGTAACGATTGTTCGGTCATGTGTGCGACTAGTTGATGTCCATACAAGTTTAAAATAATCGAGCTATTTGTCTCGCGACCTGCGGTACAACCTAAACCATCAATATAAAATTCTTTAGTATCAGCGATATTCTCGATCGGGAAGGCGACGTGAAAGATAAAATCATTCATAAATCGATCGATAGTGGGGATTGTGATCATGAGGATTAAAACTAACTTTGATTAGCGATCGAGCTAATCTATCTACATAGAAATCATAATGTTAAACACATTAATTAATAGCCCGTGGTTTGTGGCGATCGGATTGAATTCAATTTTACTATTAGTCGCCACAATTATCCCCAAAAAATTGCTAACTAATGCTGGGGCAATTCATGCCTGGAGTTTGGGTGTAATTATCTGGGGAACTCTGAGTTGGCGCGGATATGTGGTGGTGATGTTTTACTTTCTTGTCGGTTCCGCAGTCACACGGATTGGGATGGCGCAAAAAGAAGCTGAAGGAATTGCCGAAAAACGCGACGGTGCGAGAGGTCCGGAGAATGTTTGGGGTTCGGCTTTAATGGCGACGGTGTGTGCGCTGGGAATAGCTGCAATTAATTTGGGCTGGCTGGCTCCTAGCTGGGAACCGATCTTGCTATTAGGCTATGTGGCGAGCTTGGCGACTAAGTTAGCTGATACTACGGCAAGTGAGGTGGGGAAAGCTTATGGTAAAAGAACTTTTTTGATTACCACGCTGCAACCTGTGGCCAGAGGTACGGAAGGTGCGGTAAGTTTGGAGGGCACGGTTGCCGGAATATTTGGTGGGTTGGCGATTTCTTTAGTTGCCTATAGTCTGGGTTTAATTAGTTTGTCAGGTGTAGGTATGTGCGCGATCGCTGCTTTTATTGCTACTAATTTAGAAAGCGTAATCGGCGCAACCGTACAATCTAAATTTGAGTGGTTGACGAATGAATTAGTTAATGTTTTTAACACAATTATTGGTGCGCTCGTGGCAATGTCGATCGGAATTTTATGGCATTAGTAGGCTGAGAGTGAAATTTAGATGCTATAATTTGCGCCATTACGGTTTGGGTGTCGATCGGATCGATCGAGTTGCTCACGATCGGTTAACATGATTTTTCTCCAAGACGAAGATAGTGGGATCGGGGGTTTAACAGCACAGGGCGGAACTCAATCGACGGATATTATAATATTGAATTCCTTGCGAATGTCCCCGATCGTGGTATTCATATATCTTTCTTCATCAAAGAAAACCCATTTCTTGGACATTGATTTCGCCAGCTTTCTCACTCTCAAAATCTCAGGCAAATTGGTCAAAAAGAAAGGAATTAATCCTGGTGGCGTGAGCAGTTCTCTGTTCTCTTTATCCTTCATGGCTGAAATGAAGTCTTTGATATTTTTAGGAACTATAGAGCCGAATATATTCCAGAATTGAACTTGCATTTCACCTAACAGAGTGGTGTCGCAACCATAAATTATATGACTGAGATCGTGAGATTTTATCATTTTCTGGAGAACCGGACTTTTTGCATCATACCAAGGCATAAATTGAGGGTTGATTTCATAGTGAATTTTGAAGGCTTGAGCGAGAGTTAGATTATCGATTTTTCGAGAGTAAAAATCAGCGTAAGTAAAAGTATTCAGCATTGAATTTTTCATGATGATTAAGTTAGATATTGAGATCGGCAGTCGCTCGACTACTAAGTAACCAAGCAAAATTAATTACATATTTGGTAAGTAAACTAAAATCGCTGCATTCACCTCCTATTCCCTATTCCCTATTCCCCATCCCAACTAGAAAATTTATTTTGCACGAGTACTTATTTAATCGGAGTCATTGTCACGGTTTTACTCATAAAACCCATTGATATCTGCATCTTGACGCGATCGCCTTCCAGCCATAACTTAGGTTTCATCGTTCTGCCCATGTCAGGAATATAAACTGTACCTCCAGCCCAGATTTTCCGATCGGGATTGTAAGTAAACCCTTGGAACATCACCAAGCCAATTAAATTACGCGATCGCAATTTTGGATCGGGGTTCTTAATATCTTTAGTTTCTACACCACTCGGTAGACCGACAATTTTACCCTTCAAGACGTTATTTTCGATCGAGAATTGCACCTGAAATTTATTCTCTTCTGCCTGCCAAGTGCGCTCGATGGTTGCTGGAGATGCTTGGGCGATGTTGTTGTAGTGCGTCGAGGTCGAACAGTCGTTCTGTTCAGCCTGAGCCGCCAATGCTGTCGTAAATAACGTGGCATCGAGTAGTGACATGAAGGAAATCGCTAGCAATAATACTTGTGGTTGAATATTCATATCGATTTAAACTGGATATAGTTGGTAAAACTTCGCCAAATTTAAGGCCAGAATTGGATTTGGGTCTGGTTTGAAGATGCGATCGTTTAACTGTGTCGATACATTGTTAAATTTTTGTCGTCTTACTAAACCGTTCGGTAAAATAAAGATACCACCATCTTACTAAACCGTTCGGTAAAATGTCAATAGTCAAATCTTTGTTGCGATCGAGGAATATCGATCGCGTATTTCCCACTAATGAAACCAATGAACGCTGATTCGCTAGGTACAGACCCAAAAAAAGCCGAAACGATCTTGGATGGAGCCACACAGGAATTTCTAGCACATGGCTATGCTGCCACCAGCATGAATCAGATCGCTACAGCAGCAAAAGTCTCTAAACCCACGCTCTATACCTACTTTCAAGACAAAGCTGGATTGTTTGTCGCGCTGATCGATCGATTCTCCCATCGCCAACAAATGCTCTCTTGGCTCCAAGATCCGCAGACGCTGGCAGAATCCCCGACAGTAGTATTGAACCGTCTGGCAACAGAGATTTTAGACCAGTTTGCGGGAGAACAGCTGTCATTTTTTATGATGCGGACGATTATTGGTGAATCGGCAAGGTTTCCAGCTCTAGCGCGGGCATTTGTCAGCAAAACCGAACAGCAAAATATCCAAGTTCTGAGCCAGTTTCTCGTCGCTCATCCTCAAATCCACGTCGCCGATCCAGAAATTGCCGCGAGAGTATTTATGGGAACTTTAGTCCATCACATCATCACTCAGAAAATTCTGCATGGGCAAGAAGTTGTGGAGATCGATCGAGAGCGGTTAATTGCAGGGCTGGTTAACTTAATCGTGGGTTCATCTCAGCCCAATTCAACTATGAATCAATAAAATCGAAGATCGCAGTACAGTATCAATGTACATAACAAGAAACAACATATTCACATCTTTCACCAGTGGGTAAATACTAGAATTAGATCGAGATTAATTCCAGTGCTAGCCCTTGAGCTGCCAGTAGCTTTCGGTTACTTTATTTTTCACTACTACTTATGTTTCCAGTTATCTATTCAAAAGATTTTTTATTACATCAGACTGGCACATTTCATCCCGAACAGCCGGGACGATTGACAGCGATCGAAGCTGCACTTCAACAAGCCACTTGGGCAGAGCAGATTGATTGGCGATCGCCAACATCGATCGCACTTAGAAATCCACTGCCAGCGATCGAACAGATTCACGATCAACAGTATATTAATACAGTAAAAAATATTGCCGAAAATGGTGGCGGCTCGATCGATCCAGATACGCCCGTCTCCGAACGAACCTACGATCTGGCTTTGCTTGCTGTCAATGCTTGGCTCGATGGGGTAGATATTGCGATGAATACAGGCGAGCCTAGCTTCGTGCTCGCGCGTCCGCCTGGGCATCATGCCGAGCCAGCGGGTGGGATGGGTTTTTGTATTTTTAGTAATGCGGCGATCGCGGCTACCTATGCATTAGCCAATGGTGCAGAGCGGGTGGCGATCCTCGATTGGGATGTCCATCATGGGAATGGTACGCAAGCAGTAGCCGAAACAAATCAACGAATTGCCTATTGTTCGCTGCATGAATTTCCCCATTATCCAGGAACGGGACAATCGGATGAATTTGGTGAATATGGGAATCTGCTCAATTTGCCGATGGGAGCTGGTAGTACGATCGCAGATTATCAACCCTTATTTGACCAGAAAGTGATGCCATTCCTGACTAAATTTAACCCAGATTTATTGATTGTGAGTGCGGGATATGATGCTAATCATGACGATCCTCTAGCAAATATTTTGCTTCAACCTCAAGACTTTGGAATTTTTACCGATTATTGTTTGCAATTAACTCGCAAAATTGTGTTTGGATTAGAAGGTGGATATGATTTTAATTCGTTAGGCAGATCGGTAGTAGCCACGATCGAGAAGTGCTTAAATCGATCGTAAATTGGAAATTGAACTTATCGAAAATTGTAAGCTTTGACTATGTAATAGATTTTAATTAGTTTGCCATATCGGATTACAGAAATAGCGTGTGGGGAAGAAACACGATCGAATCGCGATCTCAGTTCTCGATCTAATGGATGCCATTCATCATAGAGTAGAACGGCATTTCGCCCTTGGAGAGTGCCCTGTCGCAATCGTCGATTGTACCAAATATCGAACTGGTCGATCCGAGTTGAAATAGCCAAAATATCTGGATTATTGAGTTGATAAGCTAAAGCAGCGGCCGATCGATAATCTGTTGTCAGGAGCAAAGGGTTGGGATCTAAATCCGCTGTAACTGCGGTAATTGCTGCGGCTACTTCCGTCCAACCAAATAACATCCGGCTATCGGGATCGACGTTGACATCATCAGTCACTAATACCGATAGGGGCATGACGGTGGTGTGGAACACGATCGCGATCGCAAAGATCGATCCATATACTTGTCCGCTCCAAAATAGTGCGCGTTGTCGTAACTCGATCGTCCGATCGGGATCTATGCAAGCAGGATGGGGCATTTTGGAATAAGCGATCGGCAATAATGCCAGCAACATCAAATAAGCAATAATGTTCCAGTAGTAATAAGCAACAGAAGTCAACGCGATCGCCAAAAATGATAAAGTGGGCACGGCAAAAGTCCAGCCAGCCAATCGGGGGTAGAAAGTTGACATTTGGTAAAGATTGCGAGATCTCCAGACTTGAAATATTGCCCAGCAGTGCATTGGTGATAAAAAAGCACAAGAAATCAGCAAGAAGTTAATCAGTTCTAACGGTTTGAAATTGATATTAGAGTTGACCGTGACATTAACCAGTGTGCGATCGGCGTAAAATCGAAACGATTGAAAATCATTCTGAATATTCCATAAGACGATTGGCAGTAGTGCCACAACAATAATTGTGAGCGTAATATAAAACCTACGATCGCGTAATAGCGATCGAAATTTAGGATGAGCAGCGATCGATAATAAACAACTGAGATCGATAAATACCGCCGAATATTTACACAGACCTGCTAAACCCAGTGCAACGCCAACCCCATATAATCGCCAGCTTTCACCCCGACCATCTTGTCTATAGCCATCCAAAAACCGTACCAGTAAATACCCCGCGATCGCGCAAAAGGTAATCAGCAAATGATCGTTCCAGGCCAATGACAGAAATAAAAAGTATAGTGGTGAACTGAGGATTGAAGCTAAGATAATCCACATTCGATCGCGACTTTGCTCTTTGTAGATATAGTAACTAATCCGCCAATAAGTGAATAGTAATACGCTATTACTTAGCAAATTGGGTAGGCGTAAAACCCAGGTCGATCGACCAAAAATAGCCGTAAAGCATCCCTGAATCCAAGCATGTAGCGGTGGATGATCGTAATAAGACCAATCGATATGTTGTCCCCAAAGCCAATAGTAAGCTTCATCTGGGTTAGGAAAAGAGTTACCCCAAAACACGAGCCGAAGTAGACAGAAAAACACTAGAAATGGTAGCACCCGATCGAGAACAGAAGCTCTCGATTTAGATCGTGAATTGAGCATAAGAGTTTGTCAAGATGAACTGCAAGCTGAACGGACATTATACCAAATCCGATTTACACAGACCCCTTATTCAATTCCAAAAGCCTTGTATATCAATACTTTGACTGGGGCAATAAGTAAGTTTTTCGATCGGGATTTGGTATTACAGCTACTCTTGCCGAGCAAACTCCCGATCTGGTTTGAAATCTAATAATAAAATAATGCGATTATGGATACCCTGATTCCAGGCTTCATGCTCGATCGTGTCATCAAAAATTAAACATTTACCTACTTGCCACGTTCGAGTTTCCTCACCAATCCGAATCGCACAATTATCGGTCAGCATTAATCCCAAATGACACCGTAAAACACCATCTGGATAGCCAGTATGTGGAGCAATGTGTGTTCCTGGTGCGAGTGTTGAAAATGCTGCGGTTAATAAGTTGGGAATTTGTTCGACTAATTTAGTAGTTTCCGGACACAAATTGCAGTTTTTTTCAATTTTGAGACCGTAGCTATATAAACCAAAAATACTCCAGCCATCTTTGTATAAATACTTTTCACTCCAAGGGGTAAAATATTTGCCTTGAATCTGTTCGAGTTCGCGGAGAATAGTTTGCCAATTAGCCTCTAATAAGGCTGCAAATGGAAACTCTTCAGACTTATAAAACGATCGAGGTGAAACTGGCAGATTCGATAACTCAGCAGATCGATCGGATTGTTGTGCTAAAGATCGCGATACTAGCATCAGCAGAAGTTTACGACAGGCACTAATCCAAGCACCGATTCCACCAATTCGCATTAAGATTTTCAGGACAAAAATCACCCAGTCCCATCCCTTGCGGATTTCTGCCCGTAGTGAATATCGATCGTTGGCATAGCCTCTCTCTGGGAAAATTGATTCGGATTTGTTATCGCTCATATTCAAATCGATTAATATGATTCAATTTTTGGGTAGATTCTGTCACTGCCCTTTAACAGTCTCTACTGTGACATCTAAGCTCCAACCACACCAACAGCCAAACGTCATCGATCTAGATGCTTTTTCAAATGACGATCGTCACTTTTGTCTATTTTTCAGATCCGGTATGATAGTAAAAATGATTGCTCAAAGCCGATAGATTGCATGACATTAAGCCTCTTCGATCGGTTATTCAAAACATCAGGATCGATTCAGCGAACCCTTCGTCTCGTTGAGTGGATTGTTTTGGCATTTCTCTATCTAATGGTGTTAACAAATCCTTATGGCGATTTTAGAAGCCCTAAAATTTTAGTACTGTTGTCGATGATTGCTCTAAGCACATTGAGTTTGATTTTTCCGATCGCTCGTCCACAGTGGCAACGACTTATCTATATTGGAGCCGAACTAATACCAATCGTCCTCGCAAGATCGGGAGGCTGGAACCTCGAACTCGAACTCTATCTAGTCATTATCAAAAGCTGTTTTTTATTCGATCGGCGAGAAGCAATAATAATTACAATTATTATTGGGTTTGCATGGATAATCCCATTAACATGGATTATTCCTAATAGTAACTACATTCGAGAGCAGAACTTAAATGGAGCATTTTACGATCGCCTGACTTTTTTTCAGTATTTCACTGAAGTTATATCTTATACATCTGTTAGTGCTTTTGTTTTGTTGTTTGGATTTCTAATTGTCAAAGAACATCAAAGTCAGCAACAAGTCAAGTTATTAAATCAAGAAGTAGAGACACTAGGACTGTTGGTGGAACGCACCCGAATTGCCAGAAATATTCACGATACTTTAGGGCATACATTAACAGCATTAGGTATTCAGTTAGAAGTTGCCCAGCAGATCTATCTAACTAATCCCGAAAAAACTGTCCAAAGATTAGATACTGCCAAACAACTCACAGATCGATGTTTGCAAGATATTCGTAATGTTGTCAAAACACTGCGCCAGTCTGATTTTGACCTAGCTCAAGGACTAACTGGACTGATGATTCATCTCCAACAAACCCAACCTGTGAAAACAAAAATTCAATTGAATTTACCAGTATTGCCACTGCAAACTAGCTATCAAATTTACTGTATCATCCAAGAAGGGATTACTAATATCCAGAAACATGCCAATGCTACTCATGTCAGCTTACGATCGAACTTAGATGCAGAATTCCTG
>JBJOOY010000210.1:0-3122 GCA_046051065.1 Cyanobacteriota bacterium | reverse complement strand
CACAGTATATTGGTGCTGGAGGATACAATCGACTAGCGCGGCTGTTTCTCCTCGAAAATGCAGGCACGATCGAAGTTGAAGTGGATGATGCCGAGTAATTCCATTAGAGATCCTTATGAGTGAAAATTTCAGCACCGATCCCAGAAGTACTACGGAAATAATTGAACTTACTATTGCCACCGCAGATGAAGATATTTATTGGGATAATGTCTGGATGTTACAGGTGCGTGGTAGTCAAGCAGAATTTCTCGCTGCATCAAACTTGTGTGAAAGTCACAACCCACAAGAAAGAAGTTTAGGCGTGCAAATATTAGGTCAGTTGGGCATGCCCGATCGAACTTTTCCGCAGGAATGTGGAGATATATTGTTAAAATTATTAGCAGTCGAAACAGATTGTACTATTATTGCCTTAATCGGGATTGCTTTTGGCCATCTTCAAGATCCGCGTGGTGTTTTACCATTAATTAAATGGAAGAATCATCCTAATCCTGGCGTGCGAATGGGTGTGGTTTTAGGTTTGACTGCTCAACCAGATGAACTCGCGATCGATGCATTAATTGAGTTATCGGATGATGAAGATCCAGACATTAGGAATTGGGCTACTTTTGGCTTGGGTTCTCAAATTGAAACTAATACCCCAGCTATTCGCGATGCTCTATTCGATCGAGCAATTTTAGAGTTGGGTGAAGACGATCCGATGTCGGAGATTCGCGGCGAAGCATTACTTGGTTTAGCCATGCGCAATGACCCCCGCGTCATTAGTCCGTTAATTGAAGAACTTCAAAGCGAATGTGTCGGTACGCTCGCAGTTGAAGCAGCATCAATCGTTGGTAGTCCCAGACTGTATCCAGTTTTAATCGATCTTCAGGACTGGTGGGATGTGAATCCTAATTTATTACAACTAGCAATATCTAACTGTCGATCAACTCGGGATTAATCTATGGCGATCGGCCAGCAGCTATAATATAGGTTATGGCTGAACAAGAGATATTCAAAGATGCGTAAAGGCACAGACTTAATTGGAAAAGCTGTAGTTACTTACGATACTGGCGAACGAATTGCAGTAATTCTAGATGTGATTTTCGACCAGGATAGTAATATGTTACTGGGATTTTTAGTAGATGAGGCAGGCTGGTTCAGTTCATCAAAAGTGATTCCGTTCGTAAGTATCCGATCGATCGGCATAGATGCAATTATTGTCTCATCAAAAGATGCAACAGTCTCTGCGAGAGAGATTCAACCAATCGATCGAGTCCTGGAACATAACAACATTATGCAAGGGATGAAAATCATCAGCACAGACGGGCGCGATTTGGGCACGACAATCGATCTTTATTTTGACGAACTAACAGGAAAAATTGACGGCTACGAAGTGTCTGGGGGCATGTTTGCCGATAATGGACACTCATTTGTCCCCGCTCCTCCAACTATTAACATCGGTAAAGAGGTGGCATTTGTCCCATCTGAAACTGCCGATCTGATGCAAGAGTATATGATCAGAGTTAAAACTGCGATCGAAACAACAGATCCAACAGATGCTCGACTTCCAGTAGCAGCAGAAACCACGATTAGCACTGAAACTACCGAGATTGTCGATCAACTGCAAGCGCAAAAGGAGTTTATCCTAGGAAAAATCGCTAAATCTGATGTCGAGACTCAAGATGGTGTGACACTCATTTTGGCTGGGCGAGAAATTACCCAATCCACGATCGATCTTGCCGAAGATTATAGACAACTAGATGCTCTCTACAGCTCGGCTGGTGGTGTTAATGCGCACACAGATACTAGAGTAGAAGTTTCTGCTGCAGAGCGGCTGCGCCAAGCAGCTCAGGGGCGACGGGTGAAGAGATCTGTCTATGCTACTGATGGGTATATTGTTGCAGCAACTGGTCAAATCGTGACTGCCCAAGTTATCGAACGGGCGATAACTTACGATCGACAGCAAGCCTTATTAGAATCGTTAGGGCTGCCTACAGACACTACTACTGTTAACGATCAACCAAATATTACTGGCGCGCAAATCGATCGCCCAACTCTCGATCGAGCTTAGATATTACACCGAAATACAAGTCCGTAGCTGTTCTCCTGTCCGAAGTCAGATATAATAGTGTGTGCTAGTTGCGGACGCTTCACGAATTGACATGGTAAATTTAAATCCCACTTCCTCCTTTAGTATTTCCATGCATCTGGAAGTACCCAATCGATCGGGTATGTTGGCAAGTATCGCTCAGGGAATCGCTTCTGTGGGTGGGAATATTAGTACATTGGATATTACCGAGCAAACTCGCAGTCTGTCGCAGATCGATGTCACTGTTGATGCTACTAGTACCGAACATGGCGATCAAATTGTCGAAGTGGTTAAATTGATTCCGGAAGTGCGCTTGACGAGTACGTTCGATCGAACGATGGAACTGCATCGCGGTGGCAAAATTCGGATGGAAAGCAAGATTCCGCTCAGCCGTCAGTCAGATTTGGCGATGGCTTACACGCCTGGTGTCGGACGTGTTTGCATGGCAATCCATGCAGAACCAGAAAAAGCTTATGCCCTGACAATTAAGTGTAATACAGTCGCGATCATCACCGATGGCAGTGCCGTATTAGGACTGGGAAATTTAGGTGCTAGCGCTTCGATGCCAGTGATGGAGGGGAAAGCGATGTTATTTAAAGAATTTACTGGGCTAGATGCTTTCCCCATCTGTTTGGATACACAAGATACTGAAGAAATCATCAAAACGATTAAACATATCGCCCCCGTATTTGGCGGAATTAATCTAGAAGATATCGCTGCGCCGCGTTGTTTTGAAATTGAAGCTAGATTGCGCGCGGAATTAGATATTCCCGTCTTTCATGACGATCAACATGGTACGGCGATCGTCACGCTCGCCGCATTATTAAACTCACTGAAATTAGTTAAAAAATCTCTCAATACAGTCAAAGTTGTTATTAATGGTGCTGGTGCAGCCGGAATTGCGATCGCTAAATTATTTACTACGGCTGGGGTAGAACATATTTCGATCTGCGACTCCAAGGGGATTTTATCTATCAATCGGACAGATCTCACCCCCGAAAAACAGGAGTTCGCCGTCAGTCAAATTGGCGTTCTCGCTGATGCAATGGTGGGT
>JBJOOY010000209.1:0-5082 GCA_046051065.1 Cyanobacteriota bacterium | reverse complement strand
ATCGTCAGTCCGACAAAACCCCAGAGCAGTTCTGGTGGTGCTTGCGGGTGTGTGGGGGTAATTTGACTAATCGATCGATTAATCAGGGCGATCGCGGCTGCGCTACCCATGCCGCTAATTGACCCAGTAATGGCGGCAGCTAATACGCTCATCCACGAGGCTTTGAGCAAAAATTCAATTAAATTCATGGCGCAGTGCGGCGATCCAGGAGCTGGGACAACTAATTATCTAAATTTTACCTTGTTAACAATTAATAGAAAAGGAAGAGGTGGCGATCGAGAAACTCTTGCAAGGGTTGAGACTCTAGGCTGCGGCTACCAGTCCCCAACAGCATCAATATGGTTCGATGATTTCCCACTCTTTGTCTGTTAGGCTGCTTACATGTCCCATTTATTACCCATCTCAGAAGATCCCAAATGGGTTCTATAAACTTACTTACATATTATGTTTTCACCTACATATGAAGATGTTGCCTTAGCCGCCATCCGCATTGAAGGCAATGCCACTAGAACACCCGTGTTGACATCTCGGACTGTTGATGAGACTCTAAGTGCTCAGGTTTTCTTTAAGTGCGAAAATTTTCAACGAAGTGGCGCATTCAAATTTCGCGGGGCATTCAATGCGCTCTCCTATTTTGACGAGCAACAACGTAAGGCGGGTGTAGTTACTTTCTCATCGGGGAATCATGCTCAAGCGATCGCCTTATCATCTCAAATATTAGGCATACCTTGCACGATCCTGATGCCAACAGATGCCCCTACGAACAAGATTGCCGCAACCAAGAGCTACGGTGGCAACATAGTTTTTTACGATCGTTACCAGGACGATCGAGAAAAAATTGGTAATCATCTAGCTTTAGAGCAGGGGAAGACCTTTTCGGTGTTAGCAGCTCGCGCAATATCTCCTCGAACCAAGGTTTATGGTGTGGAGCCAGAAGCTGGCAATGATGGGCAGCAGTCCTTCCGATCGGGGTCGATCGTCCGGATCGACATACCACGGACGATCGCTGATGGTGCCCAGTTACAGCAACTTGGTAACTATACATTTGAAATTATCAACCGAGACGTGGATGATATATTCACTGCAACTGATGGTCAGTTGGTTGACTGTATGCGTTTTTTTGCCTCACGGATGAAAATCATGGTTGAACCAACTGGCTGTTTGGGATTTGCGGCAGTTCAACAATTGGCAGATCGGCTCAAAAGTCAACGCATTGGGGTCATAGTGAGTGGTGGTAATGTGGATCTCGATCGCTTCTGTGCCCTGGTAGGTTCTTAATTAACGTGAGTCTCTGTCACTTAGAGCATAAAATAAAATGTCTTTTTGCGCCATTTTATGGATTTGAGTGACAAATGGCTACGATCCGATGGCTTCGTTTTAATTATTTTTCAACCGCCGCAGACGGCGCGTAAGCTTCGTTTAGACTAGCGGAATGTGGGTCTAAAATTATTCTATTCCCGCCTAAAATATTGTAAGTTTCGATTATTCTTCAGTCTGCTCATCTTTAGAGTTTGGTTTACTTTTAGCCTTGCGGATCAATTGAGCGATCGTCCGTGAGAGGGATAGTCCCGAATCTCTCGCCAGCTTTTCGAGCTTCTCACGCTCTATTTCGTCCAAGGACACATTCAGTCGATTTTTTTTGGTGCTCACAGCGCAAAAGTGGTGTAACTATGGTACCTATTTGCCAGGTTATAAGCTCGGCGGGTCGGGATTATTAACGTTTGTGACAAAGACTAGAATAAACCGAGAATAGTTCACAAAACATTGTATAAATTTAATTTAACAGGCAGTAGTGGTTACTGGGCGATCGCACAGTGTAAACTGGCGAAAGCTTGTTAGCCTCTCATATTAATACGAGAGTTTTCACAGATTTATTAAGCTATGTTACGCATTAGTCGAAACTTAAAGCGTGTAAATTTGACACTAAAACTATAAACGCAACAAGAGGATTAAATATATGTTAGACGGATTTTCTAAAGTAGTCGCTCAAGCTGACGCTCAAGGTCAATACATCAGTACAGCTCAGTTAGATGCTTTATCAGCAATGGTAGCTGATGGCAACAAACGGATGGATACTGTTAACCGGATCACGAGCAACTCCTCGACAATCGTTGCTAATGCAGCACGTTCGTTGTTTGCAGATCAACCCAACCTGATCGCGCCTGGTGGAAACGCTTACACTAGCCGTCGGATGGCTGCTTGTTTGCGCGACATGGAAATCATTCTCCGCTATGTAACTTACGCGATCTTCGCTGGCGACGCTAGCGTTTTAGACGATCGTTGTTTGAATGGACTCCGCGAAACTTACCTAGCACTAGGTACTCCTGGCTCTTCGGTAGCTGCTGGTGTTCAAAAAATGAAAGATGCCGCAGTTGCAATTGCTGCTGACAAAAATGGCGTAACTAATGGCGATTGTAGCGCGTTGATGTCTGAAGTAGCTGGCTACTTCGATCGTGCGGCTTCCGCAGTTGCTTAATTTAGCGAACAGTGGGCAGTGAAGAAATTATCGTTTGTAACAATAATTTGTAATCTTTACAACTACTACTCGTTCAAATTTCCACAAGTATTTGTCAATCATTCACCTTTTAAAGATTTAGAACATCATGAAAACTCCATTAACCGAAGCAGTAGCAGCAGCTGATTCCCAAGGTCGCTTTTTGAGCAGTACTGAAATCCAAGTAGCTTTCGGTCGTTTCCGTCAAGCTGGTGCAAGCTTAGAAGCTGCTAAAGGTTTAACTGCTAAAGCTGAAGCATTGGCTAACGGTGCAGCTAACGCTGTTTACCAAAAATTCCCCTACACTACTACCATGCAAGGCCCTAACTTTGCAGCAACTGCTACTGGTAAAGCAAAGTGTGTACGTGACATCGGTTACTACCTCCGCATGGTAACTTATTGCCTAGTTGTTGGTGGTACTGGCCCCATGGATGACTACCTCCTCGGTGGTTTGGCTGAAATCAACAAGACTTTCGATCTATCCCCTAGCTGGTATGTTGAAGCTCTCAAAAATATCAAAGCTAACCACGGTCTTTCTGGCGATGCTGCTGTTGAAGCTAATTCCTACATCGATTATGCAATTAACTCCTTGAGCTAGTTAATTGACCGACCCGCAGTTATGTCCAGTTGCTAGCGATTTCGTTGGTGAAGGGATGTGACTGCGGGTATTTTTTTGGGTTAAAATAAGTTGTCTGTTGTCGATCGTCAAATTTTACTGGCTAGTTCAGGGTAACGCTCAGCTATCGATCTAAAAATTACCAACTCTCATGGATGACGAACCGCAAATTCAATCTGGCGAGCCGCTAACAATACCACAAGCGATCGAAAATCTTAATGGTGAAGATTTAGGCTTGCGGGTATATGCTGCTTGGTGGTTGGGTAAATTTCAGGTGAACGAGCCTGGTGTTGTGGCTGGATTAATTGTGGCTTTAACCGATGAAGCAGATCGCACGCCTGAAGGTGGTTACCCATTACGGCGTAACGCAGCTAGAGCCTTGGGGAAATTGGCGGATCTTCAAGCCGTACCAGCATTAATTGAGTGCTTGGGTTGTGATGATTTCTACGTGAGAGAGGCGGCGGCGCAGTCGCTAGAAATGTTGGGCGATCCGAGTTGTATTCCCCAATTAACTCAGTTTTTAGATCCAGTAGTGCAGGATGGTAAATTAACATCCCAGGGACAAGATTTTGCTCAGCCTTATGATTCAATTTTAGAAGCATTAGGCACTTTAGGCGCAACAGCAGCAGTACCCTTGATTCAACCATTTCTCGAACATCCGATTCCGCGAGTTGAATATGCTGCTGCTCGATCAATGTATCAATTAACCCAAGAAGACACCTATGGCGATCGATTGGTCCGATCTTTATCAAATAGTAATTTACAAGTTAGACGGGCACTGCTGTCCGATTTAGGGGCGATTGGATATCTCCCCGCAGCCGTACCGATCTCCCAAGCCCATGCCGAAAATAGTCTCAAATTAATCGCGCTCAAAGGACTACTAGAAACCCAAATTACGCTCTCACCTTTCGATCGATTATCTGATGGCGCGATTCAGGTGATGCAGTTGATGGACGAATTACTATGAGATAGACTAGTACTATTGGATTAGCAGAGGATTATGACGATCGCGACTAGCTCTCAGATTGACTTAGATAAATTTCTCAAGCTACCAGACACCAAGCCAGCCTCCGAATTAATCGATGGAAAAATTATTCAAAAAACCATGCCACAAGGCGAACATAGCCGAATTCAAGGGAAACTATATACGACAATAAATGAAGTTGCAGAAACTAGCCGAATTGCTTGTGCTTTTACCGAACTCCGCTGTTTGTGTGAACAAAATGTAGTAGTACCAGATATTTCCGTCTTTCGCTGGGAGAGGATTCCGCTGACAGCAGCAGGTAGAGTTGCTAATCGATTTGAAATTCAACCTGATTGGATCGTTGAAATCCTCTCTCCCGAGCAAAGTCAAACTTTAGTAATGGCTAAAATATTGAATTGCTTGGCAAATGGGACGGAATTGGGTTGGTTAATCGATGCGAGGGAATCAGCAATTTTAGTAATTTTACCAGACAGACGGGTCGATATTTTTACAGGAGATAGTCAATTACCAGTTTTAGCAGGGATTGAATTAGACTTGACTCCGACACAAATTTTCAGTTGGTTGCAATTGTGACAGGGTTCACATCAGGAAAGATCTCTATCCAGATCCCACACCAGAAATAATAATTTGTGTGAATTTTTCACGATCCGCGATCGACTGTTTTGTTTAAGCTTTGTTACCACAAGTCTAAAACAGGGCGAAATTTGCAGAAAATAAGGCTGATAGCTAATTAATCCCAAAAATAGGAAAAGTAACCATGGCACTCCAACGTGGGTCAACAGTTCGCGTCCTTCGCAAAGAATCCTACTGGTTCCAGGACACTGGTAGTGTAGTCTCGATCGACCAAAGCGGGATCAAGTATAACGTCATCGTGCGGTTTGATAAAACTAACTACAGTGGCTTCAGTGGCACTGCTGGTGGCGTTAATACTAATAACTTTGCCGTTAGCGAATTAGAGGAAGTCTCCTCACCAGCTAAAGCTGCCAA
>JBJOOY010000208.1:0-2731 GCA_046051065.1 Cyanobacteriota bacterium | reverse complement strand
GACGATCGTTACCAATTGTTGACCGCTATGATGAATGATGCCTAAGTAGTCTTTTTGCTTCCGACTCAACGAGCCATAAATTTCTTGCTGCAAGACACTTGCCATACCTAGTACAGCCGTTAACGGGGTCCGAAATTCTTGAGCTAGATAAGTTAACAGTTTAAATTGAATTTCACCTTGTACCCGAGCATAAGTTAGGTGGTGACTCTCGACATCATTCCCGGCGCTGCGAGCTGGTGTAGTGAGATCGGTGCCGGATGCTGGAGGATTTTTGGCGGAATTATGTTTCGATCGATCTGATGAGGACTGAAGATCTGATGAGGACTGAAGATCTGATACAATCAATAGTTCTTCGAGTGAGTTATTGCGATTAGCTTCAGTTCGATCGTGTTCGATGGCTGCTAACGTATCATCAAATCCGCGAATCAGTGGATAATTAAGATCTCCAACCCGTCGATTGAGCTGTGCTTGACTCAAGAACTTCCGCTCGAATTCACTTGCGACTAGACGACTGACTAAGTTGAGTAAATCGAGATCACGATCGCTAAATTTACGCGGGTTAAAATCTAAAATTGAGATCGTGCCTAATCGATCACGAGCAGCCGTCATAATTGGTAAGCCTAAGTAAGACTTAATTCCATGAACGCAATAGAGTAAGGATTGAGATAATTGGGGAGAATCTTGAAAATTGGCAACGCTAAATGACCCTTCTCCGACAATTGTCCGCGTGTGACAGTAGTCTAATCCAGATAATGCTAATTGTAAATTGGGATTGGTAGATAAGCCCACAAACCTGTCCAATCCAGATATAGAGCTAATTTGAGAGCCAGATTGACCGATTGTGGTGAGGATCGCTACAGGTGAATCGGTCAATCGTGCAGCTTGTGCCGTTGCTTCAGCAAATATCGGAATAGCCGTCGAGATCTCAATGCTCAATTCAGTAATGAGTTGACGATATTGTGGCGATCTAAATTTAGCCGCTCTGGGATCGAGGTCGATATCTGAATTGAACATGGGACAGTTGCCCGCTATGGGATATGTAAATTTCCAAAGATGTTGGATCGAGACGATACATCATAGCTCTAGAATTCCCATCAACTAGTCAATAACAACATTGTGTTGTCAACTCAATTAATGTTCGCGAAATGTTTTAGGGGTCATACCGACTAATCGCCTAAAATGCTTGGTTAAGTGGCTCTGGTCGGCAAATCCACACGATAAGGAAATATCGCTAATGGCTCGATCGATCCGCCGATCGATTACATAACGATAGGGCGATATGCCCATCGATTGTCTGAACATCGTGGAAAAGTGATACTGTCCCAGTCCAGCCACGATCGCCATATCTTGCAATCCAATATTTATCGATCTAAAAATAGTTTCGTCTGTTGTATCCCATGCCCATTCACAAGCTGTATTGTGTGCTGCTGCCAACCACAAAGAGCCTGTTGGCCATACTCTATCATATTGCTGCTGGACAAATAGAAAGTGTACTTTTGGTCATAAGTCATACTAGCAAATAATTGCAGTCAAAGTAAAAGAGTCCGTTCTGCGGCAAGTTTCCTTGATGAATCTTCGTCGATTACCTCCGGTAGGCTAGGCCAACGCAAGATCTGACTATTTTCCCCAGATTTTAACTACTTCAAGCCAATCTGCTGCATGAAGCCTAACAGGTTAATGTCATACCATGTTTCGATAATTTTGCCTGCGGACACCCGAAAAAATCGCACACCACTACCAGTAATCTGCTTTCCTGTGGGCGGAATCCCCAGAAAACTACCCGCGTGAGTTCCCCTTAAGGTATGACGCATTGCTACCCCAGTATCTTCTGCAATTATCGTTTCGATCGATTGCTGCATATCAGGAAAACCGACAAATAACGAACTGTTGAATGCTTTAGCCGCGTCGATCCCTTGAATTGGTGAAGGTAAAGCGCAATGATGCCAGATGATATCTGCTGCAACAACTTCATCCCAAACTTTTTCCCAACCATCAACATTGCCCCATCCTGCTTGGGCAAAGCGGAGAGCAATAACCTTACTATTTTCACTATTCATACAAACCTCATTTTTTTAATATAGTAGTGTGTGGAAAAATCAAATGTAGCAGTAGAAAAATTGAAGGCAATTTACTCATCACCAGCGAGTTTGTGTAAATCTTCAACCCAATTTTCATAGGGGCGAAGTGGTGTCCAGGTAATATCTGTCACGATGTGGGAATATCCAAGTTTGGCGATCGGCAAATGATATATCTGGTCGAGATCGTCTGCCCTAGCCACGTTCATAATGACGATCGCCTCGTTTTTCCCGGGGACTTTGTAAGCTGCTTCAATCGATCCTGCTTTTAATCCTGATATTACTGCTTGGGCTTCCTTCTCCCACAGTCCATAGAATTCTTGATTAGACATGTCTGAAGGCTTTGCCAGTTTTACCTTTAGCATAAAAAGCATCTCTTACCTCTTCAATACAGTAGTGTATGTTTGTAAAATAGCTTATAATTCTCACCGATGTCAATACAGAACTGTATGGTAAAAACAAACCCCAAATTAGGGCGGCAAGATTGGGTGCAAGCCGCGATCGAAACCTTGATTGAAAAGGGTGCAGATGCCGTGAAAGTGGACGTAATTGCCAAATCACTCAAGATTACCAGAGGCAGTTTCTACTGGCATTTCAAGAATCTTGACGATCTGCTGGCAGCAATTATTCAGGAATGGCAAGCGGTTAATACCGAA
>JBJOOY010000207.1:0-5699 GCA_046051065.1 Cyanobacteriota bacterium | reverse complement strand
ACCGGCCAACGTTGGGGCGACCATCACGCCGCAACACATGCTCTACAACCGCAACGAGATTTTCAGGGGCGGCATTCGTCCCCATTTTTATTGCCTGCCAATTTTGAAACGCGAGGAGCATCGCTTGGCAATTTTGCAAGCGGCAACATCTGGCAACCCCAAGTTTTTTCTGGGTACCGATAGTGCCCCTCATTCTCGCGATAGTAAGGAAAGCTCCTGTGGCTGTGCGGGTTGCTATTCGGCTCTGCACGCTATGGAGTTATATGCAGAAGCGTTTGAGAGCGTTGATGCTCTCGATAAACTCGAAGCTTTTGCCAGCTTCTATGGTCCAGATTTTTATCAGCTACCACGCAATACTGAACAAATCACGTTGACCAAAACGACTTGGCGCGTTCCTGATGAATTGCCATTTCCTGAATCTGGACTCGTGCCGTTACGATCGGGTGAGGAGATCACTTGGCAACTGGTGTGACATGGAGTATTCAATAACCTCTAGCTCAGCAAGTTGATGCTACAAGGGTAGTTGCAATCGAACTGGCATCATGCCCCCATATTTAGCCGATGAGTGTTCTGAGCTTATCAGCCGGATACTAGCAAAAGCGGAAATTCACGCCCACTCGTTAAGTGGTGCAGAAAATATGTGCTTGCTGGAGAACGCTAACGCCCCGCTTCACCCGCCGCTATTAACTTTTGGACTCAACCGACCAACTTGATACGGTCGGTGTGCAAGCGGATTGTTAGACGGTAACTCACCGATCACCTCTACACGTAGTCACAGCGCTTCAATTTTAACGATACCTCCCTCAACATTATCAACCTGCAATCGATATCCACGAAGTATTGCCAATCCTAACAGTGGTTCCGTTTCTGATTCCGCAATATCGATCGCGTGGTATTGACCATCCCAGATTACGGTTCCGGTGTAAAAGTCAAACAGTGTTTGGCTGCCATCACCCAAGGTCGCTATGTTTGAAGTCCTCCAAGGTAATCCAAGACGAACGATTATTTCAGATGGCAAAGATAGGAACCCATCAAATCCAGTATCAATCACGGTATTTACAAATTCCCGCTGCCCATTCGAGTTCCCAACCACAATGGGTAGCGTTAATTCATAACGAAAATTCACAACTCCATGAATCATTAATTCTTTTTCAGGCTCCTAGAGCCAAAATGATAGACTGCACTGTGCCCAATCCGAATCGTCCAAGGTTGAGCATCGGGCTGACGCTCGAATAGCCGATCAGTTGCACCCATAACCGTTTCATCGACTTCAAAATCTCCAGTTTCGATGTCGATCGCCACAATCTTGTTATCATTTCCGGCCTCAACTTGCTGCTGAATGCCAGATTCATAGAGTGCTTGCCCACGTTGAGCTAACTCTTCTTTGCCATAACGTCGTTGACGAATTGCCATGGATTTACTCTCCTTTCGACTTACCACTTCAATTTTAGTTGGATTCATAGCTCTTGTTGGGTTTCGCTATCGACCCAACCTACAAACTAGAATACCTTTTTCATGTAGTATCGATTGTGACCAGGCGGGCAATTTTCCAGAATGCCAAACACTTCATAGCCAAGATGCTCATAAAATTCTTTTGCCTGCCAATCGAAAGTATCCAGATGGGACATGTATCCACCTAATTTCTTCGATTCACTCTCTGCTCGATCGAGCAGAAGTCTGCCATAGCCTTTACCGCGATGTGAATCTTCAACATACAAAATATCGACGTACAAGATATTCCAGCAATAAAGCATTGCATTAATGCCAGCGATCGCTTGCCCTGTCTTATCTCTTAACGCATAGGACAGAGCGATCCAGTCTTCACTTTGTTGAAACGGAACATTTTTCCTATTGAAGTCAACAAGCCTGCTGTCCAACAACTCGCGTTCTTCTCTCGTACTTTCGCAGATGTTCATCACGACCCTCCAGACTACACATCATAAAATCGGTATGCATGATCATTAATGCAGTCTAACTATTTATTATACGGAAACTTTCCGTCTATTCCTGGAAAATAGGGTTGATATCCAGAAAAATATCCGCTGAAAGCCTGATGCATCGTTGATATTTTCCGTATATCATCCTAAATTAGCATGATATCCAGAAACTTTCTGGATATCACCCCAAATCGGGATATTATCTGGAACTAAAATTGTGACCGTAGAGCCACCACCAAAAAAGCTCATAGATCGAGTTAGAGATGCGATTCGAGTCAAACACTACTCATACAAGACCGAGCAAAGTTATGTAAACTGGATTGTCAGGTACATTCTCTATCATAACAAGCGACATCCCCAAGAGATGGGTAGTCGGGAAATCGAGGAATTTCTAACCCATTTGGCGGTAGAACGCAATGTTGCTGCCTCGACAGATTCTCTATGGTACTGGGCTAAGATTAACAGAGGTTTTGCAGCTACGAATTAAAGATCTAGATTTTGCCCATTCCCAAATTGTGGTGAGAGATACAAAGGGAATGGAGAGTCGGGTGACAATGCTCCCCAATGGTGTTGTTGAAGAGTTGAAGTTGCATTTAGAAAGGGTTAAGCTCCAACATCAGCAAGATTTGGAGCGGGGCTACGGTTCTGTCTATTTACCGTTTGCCTTAGAGCGAAAATATCCCCATGCTGGATATGAATGGATTTGGCAATTTGTTTTTCCTAGCGGTAATATTTCTACAGATCCTCGAACTGGAATCGTGCGTCGTCACTATTTACATGAGAGCGGATTGCAGAAAGCAATCAAGCAAGCTATAAGACGATCTGAGATTACGAAAAGAGTTAGCTGTCATACTTTTCGCCATAGCTTTGCCACCCATTTATTACAAAATGGTTATGATATTCGCACGGTACAAGAGTTATTGGGTCATAAGGATGTCAAAACAACTATGATTTATACCCATGTGCTGAATCGGGGTGGTAGAGGAGTTAAAAGTCCATTAGATTAGTTGGCATATTCTCCTCCCAGGCGATCGATCGATTACACTAATCATTGCTACTTTTCCCCCTCACCCCTAACCGCGATTATCCAAGGATAGTCTTCGCCAACGCCCAAAAATCTGCTAAATGGCAAACCGGATTGGTGCTGCGGCTAGATGGGAGATCGAACGATCGAACGGCTGATGCTTGACAAAAATAGCCCCCACCAAAAAAAGATCTCAAATGGGTTCTATATTTAGCCACCAGCAAATAGTTCAATTTGTCGATCGAGTAAATCTACTCCTTCAGCTACTGTATTAATTGCTTGTAGATATGTCCGCAACTCAGCCGCACCAGGAAAACCTGTAGCGTACCAAGTCAGATGTTTCCTCGCTTGAAAGATCCCGCGATCGCCTTTATATAAATACAAATTTTGTAAATGTTCTTTAGCACATTCTAATCTCGCGATCGAACTCGGCGGCGGTAATAATTCCCCCGTCTTCAGAAACCGATCGATCTCACCGACTAGAAATGGATAACCGAGTGTTCCGCGCGAACACATTACGCCATCAGCACCTGTTTGCTTCAGACAAGCTACCGCCGACTCCACCGAAAAGATATCTCCATTAGCAATCACCGGAATCGATAATACCTGCTTAACTCGGCGAATCCATTCCCAGTTTGCCGTGCCATTGTATCCCTGAGCGCGGGTGCGGGCGTGAACGGTGAGCATCTGTGCGCCAGCATCCTCCATCCGCTTAGCAAAGTCGAGAATATTAATCTCACGATCGTCCCAGCCGATCCGCGTTTTGACTGTTACGGGAATATTCACAGCATCCCCCACCGCTTTAACGATCGCAACTGCCATATCGGGATCGCGAAGTAAAGAAGAACCACCGCCATTTTTGGTGATTTTATTCACCGGACAACCCATATTAATATCGATCGTTTGTGCGCCTTGCTCGACGGCAATTTGCGCCGCTGCACCAAGGAAGTCGGGGCGACAGTCGAATAACTGAATGCTAATCGGGCGCTCGTGCGGATCGATTTCCATGATGCGCGGTACCTGTTTCAGATGTCGCAAACTCGATGCTTGCACCATCTCTGTATACATCATCGAATCGGGGGCATATCGCCGCACTAAGCGACGAAAAACCAAATCGGTAACACCAGACAAGGGCGACTGAAAAACCCGGCTGTTTAATTCTACAGAGCCGATTTTAAGTGGAGTAGTATGAGAATCTAGTGTATCCGCAACACTTGGAAACAGCATTTGGGAAGGGGATAAAATTCCGCTATCATTACATTTTATCCCATACTAGCGAGAGAGCCGATCGCGATTAGATGAGCGGAAGGGAGAAACCTAAGGCAGCTTTAACTTCTGCAAGAGTTCGATCGGCGATCGCCGCAGCTTGATTTTTGCCATCGCGAAGGACTGATTCTAAATAAGATTTATCAGTCATTACTGCTTGGTATTTAGCCTGAATCGGACGTAAATGCTCGATCGTTGCTTCTGTTAATAATGGTTTAAATTGACCCCAACCTAAATCTTGACATTCATCAGCAACTGTCTGTTTAGACTTACCAGACATCAGCATATATAGTGTCATTAAATTGCGGCATTCTGGTCGATCGATTGCTTCAAATGTTAACCCGCGTTCGAGATCGGTTTTACACTTTTTGATCTTCTTCTGAATTAGTTCTGGACTATCTAATAAATTAATTCGACTCAGATCGGATGGGTCAGATTTAGACATCTTTTTAGTGCCATCGGTGAGACTCATCACCCTTGCACCATCAGTTTGAATTAAAGCTTGAGGTAACTTTAAGACTGGTTTGTCCTTGGCAAATTGATGATTGAATCTAACGGCAATATCGCGAGTAAGTTCTAAATGTTGTTTTTGATCTTCACCCACTGGAACTTTATCTGCTTGATACAACAAAATATCCGCAGCCATTAGCACGGGGTAATCTAATAACCCAACGTTAACATTTTCTCCCTGTTTAATTGCCTTTTCTTTGAACTGAATCATATCTTGCAGCCAGTTCAATGGAGTGACACAATTTAGCAACCAAGTTAGTTCGCTGTGGGCGGAAATATGCGATTGAATAAAAATATTGGCGTGTGCGGTGTCGATCCCACAGGCTAGATATAGAGCGGCGATCGTATAGCTATTATTTGCTAAAGTTTGCGGATCGTGCGGGGCGGTAATCGCATGTAGATCGACGACGAAAAAATAATTTTCGTAATCGTGTTGATGTTCTACCCAATTACGAATCGAGCCTAAATAATTGCCGAGATGTAAATTCCCAGTCGGTTGAATGGCAGATAGAACGCGTTGTTTAGTCATAAATCCATGGCTCCACCGCACGCGGGTTGATAAATTTTAGGTCAAAATGTTCTTTAATATAACAAAAATATGGTGACATTGCTAAATTTAGCCCAGACTTTCAATCCTAGCTTGAATTAATTTCTGAAAACTGGGATTGTTAAAACGCTTGGCAGACAATGCCCCGAGTGTCAAAACCTTGCGGGCTGCTTCTGGTTGACCGAGATAATGAAGTGCCAAACCTTCAGCATAAAATCCCGTCTCATCTCGATCGACTAACCGCTCTAATCCTTGAGCTTGAATCGATCGAGCCTGTTGAAAATCTGCCGTGGCTCTCGGTAAATTGCCAAGCTCGTGATAAATTATCCCGCGATGATATCTAGTCGAAATATAATTGGGGAAAATATCGATCGCTTTAGTAAAATTCACCAACGCATTATTTTTTAATCCTAAC
>JBJOOY010000206.1:0-3093 GCA_046051065.1 Cyanobacteriota bacterium | reverse complement strand
TATCAAATTAGTGCAGCCACAGCTCAATGCTAGTATCTATCTGGTCAAACGATCGGATCTGGTGAATGGATTTGTCGCTCGCTCAGAAAATCAACTCAGCGAACTACCGACAATCACCGCGATTCAAATTACACTGCCGCGCGAAGTTTCGCATTTCGTTACCGATTATGATAATCCTGACGGTAAAATTACACTCATAGCGGCCCACAGTAACGGTTGGGATGTAACTGAATGGATTGGTGAATATGATGAATCTGTCAATCTCGACTGTGAAGTTACGCCGCCAATTACTCTAGGGATCGAAAAATTAGTAGGTGTAAATAAAAATCTGCCCACCGAAAAGTCGCTCAAATGTCTAGATAAACACTCTCTGGGTATGCTACCTGCGCCAGTCGATCTGAACAGCGTAGCGCGATATACGATCGATGCCAACACAGGCGCAGTACTTACTGGTAATATGCTCAGCGATGCAGGGGACAATCCTAGCAAGCGGAATACTTGGTCTGTGTCTGTCAATACCCACCGCAATCTCAATCGCGATAGTGATGTGGAAACTAGTGGAAAAATCACTAATTTATATTGGTTGGGATGGGGATTTTCCTGGGAGCTAATTCCCAAACGGATCTATCGATCGTACCGAGAGCGCGATAACCGCGTCATCCCAGTCGAAGGTCTACCCAATGCGGATATGCCTGCATGTTTATTCAGACTAGATCCAGAGCAAATGGAAATCGTCGATAGTTTTGAGTTTCCGATCGGTTGCTTAGTCCGCAGCCCCCAATTTATCCCAAGTGCAGATCCTTGTCCTCCAGATCGAGATCCGGCGACTCACGGCTATCTAGTCTGTTTTATCATGTCAGATGCCGAACCGGATCATCCGCATAGTGTTGCTCAGGATGAGGTCTGGATCTTCCATGCTGACGACTTTAAAGGGAAACCGATTTATCGATTGAGTCATCCGGATATCAATCTCGGTTTGATGATTCACTCCGCTTGGGTGCCCGAACTTAACTTTGCGAAAAAATATTCGCCAGCCGAATGCAAAGCGATGCGGCAAGAAACAATCGATCGAGATTATTACCCGATCGTTCGAGCCAAAATCTTTCCGCATACTAAGGAACTTTTCCATCAGTTTGTCGAGCCTCATTACGTCCATCAAACTAGTGAAGCAGAATTGCTCAAACTGCGGGATAAATAGGCTCTCCTGGGTTTATGGGGGAAAATGTAGCGAAAGCGGACTTTTTCCCATCTACTCAAGTGACGATAAATCGAGAGATGTCTGAGTTTGGAAAAAGGCTAAAAGTCGATCGAGCATCAATTTTACTCCACCTTTAACATTAGATTCAATATTCAGGGGAATTACCGGATCGTGGAGGGATAAACGCAACAGAAACCAGCCATCTTCACTCACGGATGGGCAAGCAATCCGGATCCCTTCATAATTATTTGGGACAATTTTCCAATCCGACTGACTTGCTGCAAATGCTTGCAATCGATCGATAATCAAATTACCATACCCCTGAAAATCTTCTACCTCAATCCCAATCCGAAATTCTTCACTCTCGATTGGTTCTTTTAAATTGGCAATTAAATCTGTTAATGATTTTCCAGCTAATTTTAACTTCGCTAATTCGATCAGTAATTTGCTGACTAAATAGGCTCCATCGTCTAAAAAGTGATTTTCTTTCATGGCCCCATGCCCCGAGGTTTCGATTGCCAGCCACGACTCTTGTCCACTTTCATTTAAGCGAATCGACTCATTAATTACATTCTTGTAACCACGTTTAAACCGATGGTGAACTCCGTTTAAATCTTGCTCGATAAATTGGGTCAATCCATCGGAAGTAATCGAATCGGTGACGATCGTTGAATGTGGATGTTCTTGTAAAACGATCGCCGAAATTAAGGCAATTAATCGATTGCGATTTAGTTCTTTTCCCGTCGCATCTACCGCCGCACTCCGATCGACATCAGTATCGAAAATAATGCCAAAGTCTGCCCGACAATCGATCGTCGCTTGACAAATTGAAGCCATCGCTGCTTTATCTTCAGGATTGGGGACGTGATTGGGGAAAGTACCATCAGGCTCTAAAAACTGGCTGCCAGTAATATCTGCACCTAAAGGTTTTAACACTCGATCGGCATAAAATCCGCCCGCACCATTACCCGCATCGACAATAATTTTCAATCCTTGTAGCGGTCGATCGAAATGTTCGGGATGATTGACAGTTTGGCGAATTTGTTCGACAAATTGGTTAGCATATACCGAAATAAAATCATGCTCGATCGAGCTACCTATAACTGCGGAAATTTCAAATTTATTAATTGCAGCTAAAGCTAAAATTGCCGAAATATCTTGCTTTTCTAAACCACCTTTAGCTGTGAAAAATTTCATGCCATTACGATTGAATGGTAAATGACTCGCGGTTAGCATAATTGCTCCATCGCACTCAAATCCAGCGGTAATCGTACTCATAAACATCGCTGGTGTCGAAGCCATTGCAAAGTCGTAAACTCGACTACCAACTGAATTAATCCCCTCCGTTACCGCTTGCATTAATTCAGCACCAGATAAGCGACTATCGCGCCCGACAGAAATAGTTAATGCTGTTGGAGATTTATTTAATGTCTGGGATAGCCAAATTGCAAACGCTTGCCCCAGGATTTTGGCGACTTCCGGTGTTAAATTGACGTGCTCGTTTGGTACCCCTGCAATCGCAATGCCGCGAATGTCCGAGCCATTTTGGAGCTTATTCCAGTTGAAATCTTGCATAGTCGTGATTGGGCGCAACATGTAGATGGTGACAAATCGATCTAGTCGAGTCTTGGCAATTATCGCCGATACTGATAGAATAGTGTCAGTACGCAAGTACTGCATCTAATATCTGCGCGGTTAATACCACTTGCAACCCGAATGATGGATCGTCATTCTTGCGTTTAGTCTAGCCACACATCACTGGCTCACTCTTAACTGTGCAGATCTCACCCTAGTGTCGCTATTACGGTAGCGATACCGTGTATCTAATGAGCGACACTAGGGTGGATCTGCTGGCGTTGAGCGAGCTAGTCCTCAGAGGTTTACGAAGAGGAACC
>JBJOOY010000205.1:0-4292 GCA_046051065.1 Cyanobacteriota bacterium | reverse complement strand
AATGAAAGTGATGATGAGGCTCGATTTTAGCATCATAGCGAGATATACCCGCTTCGAGGAGCACTTCCCGAATTAATCCAGCCTTGTGCAGTGCTTGTAAGGAACTGTAAACAGTTGCTTGCGAAGAAACAGGTGCATACTGATTTAAATCGCCAAGAATTTGTTCGACCGTGGGATGATCGTCACGAGCTAATAAATTTGCATACACGGCAAATCTTTGCGGTGTCACCCGCAATCCTTTGGCTTTTAACGTTTGGACGATATCATCTGTTGAGAGCTGGAGCATTACAAAAAGACTGGTACCGCGCTGCGGCATGATGAATGCTAACAATAGTTACTCGACCTCAGTCAATCCAGGAGCATGAATGTCGATGTTGAGATCGACAAAATTGTGCGATTGTACTGCAATCTACAATTATAGTTCCCAATTTTCCAGAAAGCTTGAGTTATATTAATTATTCTTAATCAAGAATTTTTATTATACTTGACTTATTCCTAAATTAGAATTATTCTGAGATATGTAGGTTTGTTGGCATCGCCTTGTGAAAGAGCATAGTCAGTCGCCAGTTACCAAACAGCAGCTTCAGACGACTACTATGCCGAATCGACAACTGCATGCGACGAGCTAAATAACATTTAAAGACTAGGAGCAAATCATGGCTGTAATCGATCGAGTACCTGATGTTGTGTTTAAAACTCGCGTTCGCGATGAGTCGATTGGTGGGGACAACCCATTTAAATGGCAAGATGTATCGAGCAAAGATATTTTTGCTGGCAAAAAAGTTGTGGTGTTCTCTCTACCTGGAGCGTTTACACCGACCTGTTCTACTTCCCACCTGCCACGCTACGAAGAACTATACAACGAGTTTAAAGCACTTGGTGTAGATGAAATTTACTGTCTATCCGTCAACGATGCATTTGTGATGTATCAGTGGGGTCTCAAACAGGGTGCCAAAAATGTCAAACTACTGCCCGATGGCAATGGTGACTTTAGCAAAGCAATGGGCATGTTGGTAGACAAGTCTAACTTAGGATTCGGCAAACGGTCTTGGCGGTATGCGATGGTAGTGAATGACTATAAAGTTGAGAAAGTGTTCTCAGAAGAAGGCTTTATCGACAACTGTCCGACCGATCCGTTTGAAGTTTCTGATGCCGATACAATGTTGGCTTATTTGAAAGGAAGTAAGTAGGTAATAGTTGATAAGTAACTAGTGGATGGTTAGATTAAGTCAATTTTGTCTAGACTAACCATCTACTAAACTTGATGCTGCGATCGCATTAATCAATCAAGGGGAAAGCATGTTGTCACGGGATCGAGTTACTCTTGTAAGTCCCATATTGTTTCCCTTATGAACAGTCAACCAGAAGGTAGTATCCCCTTCTACAATCCCCAGCCCATTCAAAAATGGTGGGTAATGGTCGGGGTTGGATTGGGAGTATTAATGTACACGATCGATACCAGTATCGTGAATATCGCCCTCCCGACACTAGTGCGGGATTTGCGGACAGATTTTGCCACAGTCCAGTGGGTTGGATTGAGCTACGTGCTGATGGTGACATCTTTGGTCTTGGGTGTTGCCAGATTGGGAGACATGTTTGGCAAAAAACCTTTGTATCTGGGCGGATTAATCGTGTTTACGATCGGTTCGCTGATCTGTGGTTGGGCACCCTCGATCGAAATTTTAATCGGCGCACGCGCATTGCAAGGGATGGGTGCGGTGATGATATCCGCGTTAGGCGCGGCGATTATTGTCGAGGTTTTTCCTAATGCCGAACGCGGTAAAGCCCTAGGGATCATTGGTGCGATTGTCTCGCTGGGCATTGCCTTAGGTCCGTCGATCGGTGGTGTGATAATTGGGATTGCCGGATGGAGATCGATATTTTGGGTAAATTTACCAATCGGGATTTTAGCAAGTCTCGTCGTTAATAAATACGTCCCACATAACATTATTAGCGACGATCGCGAGCGACAGTTTGACTTCTGGGGTTCCCTCGTAATTACCATCGTCTTAACCTGCTTTTCCTTAGGGATGACTGAAGGACAGCGATACGGATTTACCGACAGTTTACCCTTAGGACTATTAGTTACAGCGGCGATCGGATTAGTTGGCTTTATTGTGCTCGAAAGCCGCGTCTCACAACCGATGCTTGACTTAAGTTTATTTCGCAGTCAGATCTTTAGCCTGAGTCTGTTGACGGGGTGGCTGGTATTTATGGCATTGGGGGGCAGTTTTTTTCTGATTCCGTTCTTTCTGCAACTAGTCTTACATTATCCGATCGAGCATATCGGTTTATTGATGGCTTTTACTCCCATTATCGGTGGACTAGTCTCGCCCCTAGCGGGAAATTTAACCGATCGATTTGGGACGAGGAGTATCATGTTAATCGGTCTAATCGTGATGACAATCGGCTGTGTCGCTGTCAGTACCCTTACCCCCCAGATGCAAGATATCGATTACCTGCTGCGGGTAATTCCGCTCGGCTTGGGCTGGGGCATGTTTCAATCGCCGAATAATAGTGCAATCCTCAGCGCCGTACCGCCCGAACGGCTGGGGATTGCCTCAGGCTTGCTTTCCTTAACCCGGACGCTCGGACAAACTACCGGATTACCTTTATTTGCCACTATTTTTGCCATGTCTGCCCTAGCTGGCACTAAACTAAAAGATGTAACGCTAGCTCCGGCTGGAACGATTACCACTGGCTTTCAACACACATTTCAAATCGCTGGGCTAATGACAGCGATCGCGGCGGGATTAACAATAGTTTTATGGTGGATGGAGTCTACACGCGATCGTTAAATTTTTCCAGTTATTAATTTACTGTAATCCTCAGAAATTCCACATCCTTAAGACTAACAGCATCGGCAAGTAATCGAAAATTAAAAGTGTTACATTAACGATCGCTAAGATTTAAATTAACTATCGACTCTTCACTACAATCAGGGAATACAGACATGAGCTATGATTTTGACTTATTCGTAATTGGTGCTGGCTCTGGGGGAATTGCAACAGCTCGACGGGCAGCAGAATATGGTGCCAAGGTAGGTGTTGCCGAATTCGACAGACTAGGCGGTACCTGTGTCAATCGCGGCTGTATTCCAAAGAAATTAATGGTGTACGCTTCCCATTTCCCCGAACTATTTACCGATGCAGAAGGTTATGGCTGGAGTGCCGTCAAGAGCGAGTTAGACTGGCCTAAAATGATAACGGCAGTGAATGGTGAAGTCACTCGCCTGAATGGGATTTATCAGCGGATGTTGGATAATTCCAAGGTAGAACTGTTGCACGGGCATGGTAAATTTATCGACCATCATACGATTCAGGTAGGCAATCGCACCGTGACTGCCGATAAAATTTTAATTGCAGTGGGTGGTATCCCCGTGCGCCCAGATATTCCAGGGATCGAGCATGCGCTGATCTCGGATGATGTTTTCAACCTGAAAGAACAACCCAAACGGATGGTTATTTTAGGTGCTGGTTATATCGGCTGCGAATTTGCCTGTATTATGAATGGGTTAGGAACGAAAGTTACCCAAGTAATTCGACCAGATCTGATTTTACGTAGCTTTGATAATGACCTGCGATCGGCAGTACAAGATGGCATGATCCATCATGGGATCGAGATTATCAATAATACTGAGGATGTGTCGATCGCCAAAACCAATACAGGTGTCGCTGTTACCGTCAACTCTAAGGACGGAAAATCGGTGATTCTCGCCGATGTAGTGAGTTTAGCAGCATTGGGACGGAAACCAAATACTGCCAATTTGGGATTAGAAAATGTTGATGTTAAGACTCATAATGGCGCGATCTTGGTCAATGCTGACAGTCAGACGAGTGTAGAAAATATCTACTCTGTTGGAGATTGTACTGATAATATCCAACTTACTCCCGTAGCCATTAATGAAGGTCGAGCGTTTGCCGATACGATGTTTGGCAATAAGCCCCGCACAATGAACTATGCAGACATCCCCACCGCGATCTTTACGACACCAGAAGCTGCAACCGTCGGCTTAACTGAAGAAGAAGCGCGAGAAATGCATGGGGATGCCATCAAAGTCTATCGCAGTAGCTTCCGCCCGATGTACTATGTTTTACCTAACAAACAGGAAAAAACCTTGATGAAACTAGTCGTAGATACTACTACCGATCGAGTTTTGGGCGCACACATGGTTGGCGAGCATGCTGCGGAAATTATTCAAGGTGTAGCAATTGCCGTGAAGATGGGCGCAACTAAAGCCGACTTTGACGCGACTGTCGGGATTCATCCCAGTTCTGCTGAGGAATTCGTAA
>JBJOOY010000204.1:0-3537 GCA_046051065.1 Cyanobacteriota bacterium | reverse complement strand
ATATCTGGATTAAGACATTATTGCCAGTACAGATCGATCCATGCCAACATCCATCCTTGTTGAAAAGAAAAAATTAGCCAAACCGCCTCTAGATATCCACTATCTCGGCGATCGGGTTTTGCGCCAGCCTGCCAAAAGAATTGCCACTGTGGACGACGATCTGCGACGGACGATCGTTGCGATGCTCCAAACCATGTACAGTGCTGATGGGATTGGTTTAGCCGCGCCGCAGGTAGGCATCCACAAACAACTAATTGTCATCGACTGCGAACCAGACAATCCCGAATCTCTACCCTTAGTATTAATCAACCCCACGATTAAAAAATACGGCAACACCCGCTGCAAAGACCAAGAAGGGTGCTTGAGTATTCCTGGGGTATATTTAGATGTCGAACGCCCAGAGACGATCGAGATCGCCTATAAGGATGAATTTGGTCGTCCCCGCACTCTCAAAGCTACGGAATTAATCGCGCGGGCAATTCAACATGAAATGGATCACCTCAGTGGTGTATTATTTGTCGATCGAGTAGAAAACGAACTCGCTCTGACTGAGGAACTCAAGAAAAAAGGTTTCTCACTCCAACATGTCCAACATATCAAAGGAGCCTAGCCGCACATGTATACCCCGAAAACAGGCATTTGCTTGCTCGGTGCATCAATTTCCGCGATTGCTGCTGTCGGTTCGGTTTTCGAACTTAGTTCTGGTAATCCCGAATTAGGGATGGCGATCACAGGCAGTATTTTAGCTGCTACAATTCCGCTAACTGTCGTACTATTTCTGACTGCTGTCAAAAGTGCGAGTTAGTGAATTTGGTGATCGTGTCGATCGACGTCAGAGGCTTGACTGATCGAGAATACCCCCGTAAAATATAAAGATGGTCTTGCTGCGGCGTTGGTGACTGCCAATAACGTTTTTTGATCTATGCTTTACTTTTATCCGGGAATCAATGTAGTTCTAGCAGCAGTAGACTGGACAAGTATCCAGAAACTTTAAGCACGAGCTTCCGATACCCACCTGGTTTTAACCAGGTCATAAACTGAGGTAAGACGGCGTTGCGGTTGACCTATTAATGTTTGAGGTTTTTAAAAACCCCAGTATCTAAATATACTGGGGTTTTGATTTGCATCTAGGAGGGAATAGGGGATAAGGGATAGAGCAAGTACTGTTTTTCTCTATCATTTACAAAAATGCACTACCAAAATTAGATTGAATGGCAGTCTTTCGTGGAGATCTCCCGATCGGATTGTGGCTCAAGACGGGTATAAATCTTAAGTGGAAAGTTCAATGAGTGTAATAATGTTTTATTGGTGCGAAATCGAAACCAAGGGAAGGTGTAAAATGCAGCTGTAGCTATATTTTACACCTGATTTAGGGGAGCGCCATTAATTTCGCTGAGATTATTTACCGAATCGATCGGCAGGATTATCTACATCAGTCTGAACATTGGTTTGCACTTTAACTGGATCTACGTTAACCCCAGAAGGATTATTACCACTACCATTTACTTCTTGACTACTTTTCCGCCGCTGAGAGACGGGATCTTTCCCACCTGTTGTAGATTGGACGTTGGTAGAATTGGTAGTGTTACCGACACAGCCATCCTTGGAAGTTTGACTGACATCATTTGAGTTCTGATTTTTCTTGCCAGAACCGTTCATCGTCATTTGAATATTAGTATCATTCATGACGCAT
Source organism: Cyanobacteriota bacterium (assembly GCA_046051065.1). Classification (GTDB taxonomy): domain Bacteria; phylum Cyanobacteriota; class Cyanobacteriia; order Cyanobacteriales; family Chamaesiphonaceae; genus Chamaesiphon. The sequence goes on along the minus strand of JBJOOY010000204.1, from coordinate 1,844 downwards.
TGAGCACTAGCTTGGGGAACTGGTAGTGCAGCGAATGCCAATAAAGTAGCAGAAATTAGTCCGAGCGAGAGAAGAGGTGAAAATTTCATGATATTTAACCTGAGCTAATATTAGGAGTTACTACAACAGATTGAGGGATAATTCCAGAAACTCACTGAATGTAAATTAATCTCAAGCTTGGATTGAATGGACTACCATACCTATGGATATTTGGCATTTGGCGATCGATTTAACCAAGAAATTTTAGCTGATAATATATAACAATTAATCGAATATTACCAAAATAGAGGCGTAATACTACGTATTTCTATTCACCCAATCAGACAAACTGAGATAACCGCTAAGGCAATCGACACCTTTTAGGTAACATGTCAATTTGGCCTGTAGCGGTTGCGATAATTGTCCACTTCGAGCTGAGATTATTTTAACCGATCGGCGGGATTATCGACATTAACCTGAACATTAGTCTTGACCTTAACTGGGTCCATATTAATCCCAGTCGGACTATTATTACTACCATTAAGTTGTTGGGTACTTTGGCGACGCTGAATCGATCGATCGGTACCACCTGTTTGAGTCTGGACATTGGTAGTATTTACAGTATTGCCAACACAACCACCGTTGGAAGCTTGTTTGACATCATTCGACTGCTCGGCTCTCTTGCCAGAACCGTTCATCGACAGTTGGATATTCGTATCATTCATGACGCACTGGGCGCTAGCCTGGGGGACTGGTAATCCTGCGAATGCTGATAAGGTTGCCGAAATTAGTCCGAGAAATACAAGATAGGAGGATTTCATCAAATTTAGCCTTAGTCGTGTTGGGAATAACTACACTAGAGTTAGCCAAAATTCCGGACAACACCTCAAAACCTTGACAGCATTGGGTTGCCCACCGATGATAGTATTAAATTTATCGATCGAATATGCTGAAATCTTCGCACCGTTTAGCTGTATTGTTACATGAAGGAGTTATTGGACTTCAGGGCAAGACAGGATTGACGCTGTTAAGGTATAGTCCGGCGCAGCTAGTATGTGCGATCGATCGATCGGTAGCAGGTCAATCTTTGGTAGAGTTAACGGGAATTAACCGAGATATCCCGATCGTCGATTCGATTCAGTCGGCATTAAGCTATCAACCCGATGTCTTAGCAATTGGGATTGCACCATCGGGTGGAATCATCCCCGAGAGTTGGTTAGATGAATTGCAAACAGCGGTAGCGGCGGGATTATCGATCGTTAATGGTTTGCATACACCCTTGGCAAATCATCCCCAATTAGCCGGATTATTGCAGCCACACCAATGGATTTGGGATGTACGTCAAGAACCTAAACAATTAAAAATTGGTACTGGTGCGGCAAAATCTTTACCCTGTCAGCGAGTATTGATGGTGGGGACAGATATGGCAATCGGCAAGATGTCGGCGGCCCTGGAGTTACAACGCACCTGCGAACGTCGAGGCGTAAAATCGAAATTTATCGCCACTGGGCAAGCGGGGATGATGATTAGTGGTGAAGGGGTAGCGCTAGATGCGGTGCGGGTTGATTATGCAGCGGGTGCGGTAGAACAAGCTGTAATGCGTCATGGCAATGATGTAGATCTGTTACTGGTGGAGGGACAAGGTTCGCTCCTGCATCCAGGTTCGACAGCCACTTTACCTCTAATTCGTGGTTCCCAACCAACTCATCTAGTTCTGCTCCATAAAATCGGCCAGGAAACGATTCGCAATTGCCCTGATATTAAAATCCCTGCCTTAACAGAAGTAGTGAGGTTATACGAGGATATAGCGAGCTGTGCGGGGGCATTTGGGTCTGTGCCTGTTGTAGCAATCTGCTTGAATGGTG
>JBJOOY010000203.1:0-4319 GCA_046051065.1 Cyanobacteriota bacterium | reverse complement strand
TGGGATGGCGATCGCCGCGAGTCGAACTAGCGGTGTATTACTCGCTGGGGGGACGCAAATGCTGGCTGTAGCTGCTCTAATTAATGAAATTGGGATAACCCGAGGTTTATCGATCGACACGGCTCAGATCGTCGTGGGGACAACTGCTTGGGTGGCTGAAGATCGATCGGGTGATACCGTCGCTCTAGCACGATTAATTCCACAGATCCCTTTAATTGCTACTAATCTCAGTTTTGCAAATTCCCAATATCCCCAACTTCAAGTTTACGAACAGGGGTTTGTCAAGGAAGGGGTAGGTGCGGGTGGTGCAGCGATCGCGGCTAGTTTATATCGGCACTGGGGACAGGTAGAATTATTACACTCGATCGAGCAATTATTGGGCGAACAGTTAGCATTGTCTTCTCACTGAGTTGAGAGCAGTTTGTCGTCAGTTCGATGCCCTCAACTTTCAACTGGATGAATTAACGGCCTAAGTCGATGCCGAAATTCGCAATAGTCCCTTGACAGCCTACCGATTAGGTAAAACTCCTCAATCTAGAGAAAATTAACAACAGGGGCAAATCCCAACATATTCTTATCGCCAGCAGGATTGCCGTCGATCGAGTTGAATAGATCCGATCGATCGGGGCTGAAGCTGTTGTAAGTTGGCAGATCTGGGATCTGACTGAGATTCTGGGTGAAGGCAGCTTGAGGACGATCGGTAGTTGCCAAATCAGGGGTGGCGATTTTTCCACTGGTTTCAGGTCGATTAGCATTAATTACCGCCTGATTTAGTGCCGCAGTAGCATAACCAGGATCGCTAGGTTGAAGATTGCCAATACCCCGATTGTTATTATCTGCGGTGGGGGCTAACGATCGAGCATCCTGTGGCTTGGTAGTTGTAGTGGCCTGTTTGCCGAGGTTAATTTGTGGTAAAACGAGGTGATCGCTCGAAGCTTTGGCAGTCGATGGGAGGCGTTTGGGTGCGACGATATCTAAGGCTTTACCATCGACGGTACTGGCGGGTTGTACCCCGAGGATTTTATCGATCGTCGGTGCAACATCGATATTATTTACCTGACCTAACTCTTTTTTCGTTATATCGGGGCCAGCCGCCAGGAATATCGCCTGCATCTCTGGCGATGTCGGGTCGTAACCGTGGGCACCGTAGAAATTCGGTACCGAGAGCACGGGAGTAGTGCTGGCGGCATCGTCTTTGCGAATTACGGGCGTTGCTTGGGTACCGTCAAAATTATAACCCTGTTTGAGTAGGGCAAACACATCGCCTGTATCCTGACCGATCGAGTCACCCCGCCCCTTGATAATGTCATCAGCCGTGGAGTTGGCGGGAACGGTGCGGTTGTAAACTTTATCAAAGATGGCGTTACTAGCTGCCCCCGTTACGTAGTTGGGGTTGGTATCGACTAACCCCTTGAGAGTGTCGATAACTTTTTGCTGTAACGCTGGGTAATCTTTGGGATCGACGGTGCCATCTGGTTCCCGTCCTTTAACGTTAATATAAATATTAGTCGAAGGACCGCTAGTAACGGCACGTACCTGGTTGGGATCGAAACCCGCACTTTTGAGCAAGTTATTCAGATTGACGGCGGTGTGAAACGGTGCGAAACCGTGGTCGGAAACGACGATAATATCGCTATTGGGTTTGCCATTAGCATCAACGCCAACCGTATCGATAATTTTCTGAACGGCTGCGTCGGCAGTTTTGTAGGCAGTTTCGACGTACTTCTTATAGCGATCGACTTTAGCTGGATCTTGACCCGATCCGATGCTGTTCGGGTTGGTATAATCTGAAGCTTGGCGGGAGTCGGTGAGCAAGAATTGATGTTCGGAACCGTCGGGTTGCTCGATGTAGGTCATCACCAAGTCAGCATTGGGGTTCTGTTCGATCGATCGAGTGGCAACTTTGGATTGATAATCGACGAAGGATTTCACCTGATCTGCATACATCGCTTCGAGTTCAGCATCGGGGAATTTATCGAAACCGGGGGAGAGTTTTTCGGGGATGCGGAAGTCGGGCTGGGGTTTCCAGAAGCCGACGTTGTTATTGATATCGTCAATGTTGGCTAAGACAGCGGGGTTATTGGCAGGGCGAGGAATATTATTAGCTGAGTACCGCGCGAGTCTGACGGTGGAGAGGTCGCTGTCGATATTAGTGGAGATGAAGCCAGTGCCGATGCGATTTGTCGTACCATTTAACTCATAAGATTGGGAAGGATTGCCAACTTTGAGCGTGGCGATATTACTGCCATCAGCTTTAATTCCGGCTACCGCATCGTAGACAACGATCGAGTCGTAATTGACTTTACCATCGTTAGTAGTATCGATCGCCGCGAACTGAAAGTCGAAGTTAACACCATTGACGGTGAATTTATCCAGTGATTTATTTGTGACCTGAATCGGACTGAACGAAGTCTGTTGGGCTGTCTTAAGCTGGTCGATCGTGGCTTGAGTTGCTGGCGTAAAATCTGTTGCAGTCAGACTGAAACCTTTCGCACCCTGTCCGCCAAATGTACCGAAGGGAACGGTATAATTCACCGTCCGATCTTCTTTCTTATCTAAAATCGGGCTATTGGGATTGCTGCTATCCAGCCGAATATCTACCCCATCAGCGCCAGGGAAAGTCGCCGCAACCACGTTTTTACCTGCTGCTTTCAAGCCCGACCAAATTGGATTTGCCGTGGGTGAGTTACTTTCAGATGGGTCGATCCCCGATCGATCACTATAACCGCCGATCGGTGCTGCGAAGCCGCTGATATTCTGGTTGAAGGGACTGGCTACCAAATGGAAGTTATTTGAGTTGATGTCGTTATTTACTGCCGTAGAACCAGTGGCGATCGCAATATGACTAGGGGCAGTTAACGATGGTGTAATCGTCTGATTACCACTGGCAAATACCCCTTGACTGGCCAATAAGCCAATCCCTTTAGTCGGATCGAGCACCCCGTTTTTAAGATACTCTTTAACGATCGTATTCGTAGCACCATCTAGTGAGATTAAGACTACTTTGGGCGCGCCTGTTGGCGATGTTTGACTGGGAGAAGACATCGGCATGACTCCTAAATATTCAGTAGATTAAACTACTTTAAATGTATGAATTGGCACAGTTAAAGCTCGGGATCGGCGTAACGATCGTGAAGCTAGAATCGAATAAAAAAGCGATCGCTAACCATAATTTAGGTTTAAATTTATATGAATTTAACTGAACTTTAAAAAGCACAACTCGCAAGTCGATCGTCTGTAATTAAGAGCAACGAGAAAGTATTTTAATCATTTAAAAACCACTAAATCTGGCTTAGAATAATCAGTAAAGACAGTAAATTCTGACAACATAAATGTTTTTTATAGTGCTATTTAGATCGATCGAGTAACCTTGCGGCAGCCAAAGAAAAATCTTTTACTTTCAAAATAGTACCAGGATCGAGTTAAGTAGTAGTTATGGAGTAGTTAATTAAGCCGATCGATTAATTGCTACTATTTGGTGCGGTTAAATCTAATCTTAAAATAACCATAAACTCAGCATAACCAAAAAGTAATAGGCTTAATGATAGCTGGTAGCCTAAATCTAATTTTCCTCGAACCGGAGAATTTGAGAAGATTGACAACCTGCAAATAATAATTCACCAAACATGTGCCTAGAAAGTGTTTGGCGGCTATATCTCAAGCCAAAGTTCAAATTGCGCGCGCAAAAATCGATCGACACTAATCAAGTTGATAGGAAATAATACATCATCAAAACATAATTATTTGTTGATTTTACCTTTTCTTAATCGATCGATTGCTTGTTCTTCATATTGCTCTGGTATCCTACTTGACCATGCTAGCTAATGATTACATTAGTTAACCGCTGTTGTTGCTCGATAATATTACAGATTTCCGAACATAACACATCCAAATTACTAGAGGAATAATCGATTGTGGCTAAGAATACAATTCTGATGATCGGCGATGGGATGGGATGGGAAGTAGCTCGTGCTGCTGCAATTCAACAACAAATTAATGCTGGGAAAACTGGCGATCGACTGTCTGATTTTTATACAAATGGTGAAGGCAGTGGATTAAACTTTCAGAAACTAGGTGGATATGGCATTGCAACCACCTACGGCACTACTATTGCTGATAGTAAAGGGGTGTTTAATACAGGTAACAGTGCATTAGATGATACTGTTACCGCTACTGGAGCTAGTCCAGGACGAGCTGGGTTCAGCTTCGATCCAACCTTCAATCCTGGTAATAAGGCTACGGGTGGTGCGACGACAGCATCAGGAGCTAAAGGGAACTTAGTAGGTTACGATCCAGCCAAAGGTGGCGCAAATCCTTGG
>JBJOOY010000202.1:0-2832 GCA_046051065.1 Cyanobacteriota bacterium | reverse complement strand
GTTCGATGCCTGGTAAAATTCCCGCACTGAGCGGCGGCGTATACCAGCACCCATCCCGATAACCCCAGAGATTTCCCGTCGTAGTTTCCAGCCAGTCACCGCGATCGTTTGTGAGGATCGCTTCTTGAATATTGTTGTTTCGTGCCTGTTGGAGCGCCAACCAGGGTGCAAGATAATTACCTGTCTTGTGTTGGGGTAGAGAGCGGGTGAATTTTCGATCAGCAATAATTGCCGTTACACCTTGCTGTTGCCAAATAGCTAAATTGGGTGGTAATTCTCGTCCGGTAATCAATTCGCGTCCGTCGGAAAAAATCGTAATTCGCAATACGGGAAAATGTGGAGCTAAGTATTGCACACCCGATCGAACCCTTTCCCAGTCGGGTTGATGCCAGCCTAAATCCAAGAGCGAGGATTGTAATCGATCGTAGTGTCGATCGCAAACTTCCAGAGCATCGCTTCTCAATGTGGTAAAAACGCTCGCTCCATATAGTAAGCCAGGATCGTCAATAGCTAACTCAATGGTTTGAGACTCGATCAATTTTCCGCAATACCAATACATACCGCCCACTTGCTAAATTAGCAATGAGTAAGCCTACAATCCTGAAGACAGAACGAGTTGAGACATACCACTGCTGCTAGCCCAGCTCGAACGAATGGGTGTTCAGGAGCTGATAGATCGGCATTTCCCGACTCATGGGAATTGGCACGTCGATTGATTGCAGGGAGTACGCAATATTACCTAGCGCCCATTTCTAGCATTAACTTCGATCGTTTGACTCCAGTAGGAATTTTGATCGGGTAGTCGCCAGTAAAACATGCCGAACAGAAATTCTGCGGATCTCGATTGGTAGCGATTAACATTCCCGCCCAAGACAAATATGCCAGCGTATCTACACCGATTTGTTCGGCGATTTCGGCCACATTTTTAGTTGCAGCAATTAGTTGATCCTGAGTATCGGTATCGATGCCATAAAAGCAAGGATGTGTCACTGGTGGTGAAGAAATCCGCATATGTACTTCTGTTGCACCAGCATCGCGGATCGCTTTGACTAGTTTGCGGCTGGTAGTACCACGCACGATCGAGTCGTCAATGACGATCACCCGTTTCCCTTTCAATACATCCTTGAGTGGGTTTAATTTCATCCGAATTCCTGCTTCGCGCATTTCCTGAGTGGGTTGAATAAATGTTCGCCCCACATAACGATTTTTGATCAAGCCTTCCGCATAAGGTATTCCCGATTCCTGCGAAAATCCGATCGCCGCAGGTATCCCCGAATCTGGTACGCCAATCACGATATCGGCATCGATGAGTGATTCTCTGGCTAATTGTTTACCCAATCGCATCCGATAACTATACAAGCTTTCATCGTTTACCCAGCTATCTGGACGCGCAAAATAAATCATCTCAAAGATACATAGCTTTGGCTGCACCTTTGGTGCCCATTCGATCGAGGTTAGTCCTTCAGCCGTGATCCAGAGTAGTTCGCCAGGCTTGATTTCCCGTTCGTAGTCTGCTCCAATAATATCTAAGGCACAGGTTTCAGAAGCTACTACATAATGGCTGATGTGGTCGGGCATGATCCCCAATACCAGCGGACGAATCCCATTCGGATCGCGGATGGCCATAATGCCATCGGGGGTGGCGATCGTCAGACTAAACGCGCCTTGACATAGTTTACAGGCTGCAATTGTAGCATCTACCCAGCCTTGACCGCGATTGACTTCTGCTTGAATGGCGATCGCGATCGTTTCTGAGTCGATCGTCGTATTTAGTTCGCATCCTTGTTCGAGCAGATATTCCCGCAGTTGGGCTGTGTTGACAAGATTGCCATTATGTGCTAAGGCGAGTTTGCCTAATCTTGTTTCAACGATTACTGGTTGAGCGTTAGCACGATGACTCGATCCAGTGGTAGAGTAGCGAGTATGACCGATCGCCAATTGCCCTGGTAATCTCTCTAAGATTTCGGGATTAAATACATGAGCGACTAAACCCATATCCCGATGTTCGTGCAACTCCTGTCGATCGAAAGTTGCAATTCCAGCTGATTCTTGACCGCGATGTTGGAGTGCATACAATCCAAAATAGGTGAGTTTTGCCACCTCTTGCCCGGGTGCATAAATTCCAAACACTCCACAGGCTTCTTCAGGTTTATCGATAGCGTTATCGTTATCGAGATCGGCAGATAGATCGAGGTGCGAGTCACAATCGGGCATCATGAACAGTTACAGTGGCGAAGGGTGGCTAAATTTAGATTGGCAGCATCACTGCTGCGATCGAGGGGGTTAGATGAAAGGATGCACTCAAACTGAAAAAGATATGTATAAAAAGATATATAAAGCTTATACTCTAAAGACTTTAGCATAACCTATGCCTGCCAATAAGTGTACATAACAAAATATATCGATCGATATAAGTAAACTTGATTTCAGCGATGGCAAGTCCTAGACTTGTTAAGCATTGCTTAATAATTTATTAACAATAGCATGTAATTAATCACTCGTTACCGATCTGGTTGGGTTCGGTATGTTAAACGTAGAAAGCGCTGCAAATCGCTTGTAGTCACTTGCTCTACAGTACAGTTTATGGCATTATGAGCGTGCAGTTTGGATCCGAGCGATCGGTTACCCGATCACAAATAGTGCATAAGAATGTTGTGATTTTGATCGAAAAAATTACTTTGCGAGTAACCCATTAACCCATTGCTAGTCAGTCTTACCGCCATTACAAATAACAACTCCCACCCTTAAAAATAACCGATAACTGTAATGTCAAACTCCCCTGATTGGCTAGACTTGAGTGAATATTGTGCGATTGCAGTAGCAGGAGTAGGG
>JBJOOY010000201.1:0-5784 GCA_046051065.1 Cyanobacteriota bacterium | reverse complement strand
GGCTACGTAGTCAAAGCAAGGACGGGTCAGCATCGCCAGGGGAATGGTAAAACCTCTGCCTACGGCTAATAATTTTTCAGCACCCAGAGTAGCATTGTCGGCCATGAGGTGGGCAAGTAAGATCGTCGGTAGCGCTGGATTTAACTGGCGGATTTCACCTTCTAAACACGGTTGGAGTTTTTCGAGTAACAGTTGATTGACTTCCGGAATTGATAAGTTATCCGCAACTTCACGCGTTAGTAGAGTCGATCGGTTAATCCAAGGTAAAGTAACAATCTGAATCTCGCCACTGCGAGTATTAATCGTATGCGTCTCGATTTTATCACCCACGATCGTCCCAGGTACGCCCAAGGAACGATAGATCGATAAGCTGGCACCACCTTGTCCTTGGGCGTGTTGATCGTGATTGCCAACTAGTAATACGACTGGAATATTCGCATCGACAAGCCGATAAAATTCGGCGGCAAAGGCTTGCTGAATATAAGGCGCGGGTGTGGCATCTGGAAAAGCATCTCCCCCAAATAAGACTAAATCGACTGGCTCGGATAAGGCTCGATCGATCGATCGCGCTAAAGATTTGACGAAATCTTGAAGTCTGGTATTGTGGCCAGTTTCTGGGTCGATCCGACCGTGGACGAAACCGCTACCCATATGGATATCAGATAGATGCAGGATTTTCATCAGGGATTTAGCTGAGTATTCAGTAATTATATACTATGTAAACAGCCTCCTGCCGCTCAGAGAGTGTCTGAACAGCATAGATCTAATCACCCTAGCTCTCAGCAAGAAACTAAGGAAGCGCCAATCAGATCTAATAGATTTGGCTGAATACAAACATGTTTAGAGTTGGTGACATACTGCTGTAGTATAAAAGTCAGTTGAAAAGATTGCGTATTTTAATAGCTCGATCTAGCTAGTAGTTAGCTGCTTCAGCTACATAAATGTAAAACGGCCTAATTTAAGTAGTATTTTATACTCTCCTGGTAGTCTCTCACCACTATAGTAATCCAGTGGTAGGCGGTACTGCACTAAATAATGATTCCCTTAATCGGAGATGATGATAAATGAATAATAGTGATTCACCAAATGCCTTAAATTATCTCGAACCACATAAGCGGCTGGCGCAGCGCATTGCGATCGCGCAGTTACGCGGCGAACCAATCGCGCAGTTAAGTGGTAACGATCTTTCGGATGATGACAAACAACTTATCCAACAATTTCTAATCGATGAACGATTTTTAGCTGAGGAAGAGGCTAATAACTTTGAGTTTGTTGCAATTTTAGAACCAGATGAAGATAAACCGTCTGTTCTAGTAGATCTGAGAGACCTGACATTTAACATCTTTGGTGTTTCTAATCAACAACTTGCCGAGCGTTTTGCCGAAATTGCACATCTCAATCCTTCTGATGATGTTTCCGATCTTCTTAATGTCGATAATCTTAAGGTATTAGATTTCATTGATTCTCCTAGCGATCGGCCTCCTTGGTCCCTAGGTCCTACTAAATCGATCGAATCGATCGAGTTTAGAATTCCAGGACCTCCAATGACACGGCAAGAACTAGAGGAAAGACTATTAGCCCCATTAGCCACCAAGATAAAAGAAACTGGTTCCCTCTTCAAAATTCTCCAGCCTTGCAAAGAACTCTCTAAACTCACCGCCAAGACTTGGCTACCTGGAGTTAATGGTGATAGTACAGCTAAGGAAATACTTACTAACAAAGATTCAGCTGAAGTCCTTGCTCTGCTAGTTGAGCGCGATCTTATCTCTGAGCTTGATGCCATATATGCCAATATTATTGTAGATACTAATCCCCCACCTAATCCTAAAGAGCCATGCGGGTCATTATATGTTGGTGAACTTGCCATCGAAAAAGACAGTAACGGTGAATTTAATATTTATAAGATTAGGAATCCATATCCGGAAGAACCCACTGAATTAGTAGATAATCCTCAACTTTTAGAAGAGTGGGTCAATAGTCCAGGTAACGAAGCACCCTTTACTCCAACTGACATTAGCCGTTTTATCCCTTTAACTTGTTAAATTCTGGCTAGACAATTCCTTGCTGCGATCGATATTATCCATTGGCTGAAATAATCATGTTTTGGTCGATGGATTAACAACCCATTGGTTGGAATAGGATGTACGACAAACCACGATTGGAACAGCGTTTTTGCTCATTTGATGTTGCCAACTTAGAGCCGGGGAAGGTGCTGCTGTTGTCTGAGCGGAATTCATTTCTACTCAGCGGTCACATCTATCAGCGGCTGATTGCCCTCGTTGATGGTCGGCGGACGGTAGACGAAATTGTGAATCAGTTGTGGTTCTCAGAGAAATTCCCGCCCACAGAAATTTATCGTGCGCTGATGGAGATGGAACGGAATGGTTACCTTACAGAAGATGCTGTTTCCTTACCATCTGACTTGACAATCTTCTGCGAACATTTAGCGATCGATCCCCATGTTGCTGCCGATCGATTACAAACAACTAAAGTAGCAATTAAGTCATTTGGCTTAGATTTACCCACAACCGCACTCAAAACCGCGCTTGAATCTGTCCACCTCCAAGTTGCAGCGGAAGCAGAAGCCGCGATCGACATCATCTTAACTGACGACTATCTCCAAGCGGATTTAGCGATCTTTAACGAAAAAGCTTTATATCGATCGCGCCCTTGGATGCTAATTAAACCGATCGGTACGATTGTTTATATTGGCCCGATCTTTGTGCCTGGGAAAACAGGCTGTTGGCAATGCTTAGCGCAACGCTTGCGTAACAATAGACCGATCGAACGGCTGATCGAACAGCAGGGCACAGCAACTCCCCTGCCACTACCACAAGCAACTCTCGCCACGACTGTGCAAACAGCATTAGGTATGGCAGCAACAGAAATTTTTAAGTGGGTTGTAAAGGGTGAAAATCAACGCTTGGCAGGACAAATTGTGACTTACGATGCACTCACCCTAGAGACACAAACCCATCGCCTGTTCGCACGCCCTCAATGCCCAGCTTGTGGAATAGCGATCGATGCCTTCAATGCTCAGCCTACGACGATTAGACTCGATCGTCACCAGAAATCGGTTACAGCAGATGGTGGGTATCGCAGTGTTTCCTACGAACAGACGCTGCGGAATTATCTACCTCATGTCAGTCCGCTCACTGGAGTCGTCCAAAAACTGATTAAGCAGCAGCAACCCAATCTGAATAGTCCGATCCAGAGTTATGCAGCCATTCATCATTTTGCTGCCAGTACCTTAAATGACTTTGAGAACTGTCAGCACAATCTCAATGGTAGAAGTGCTGGCAAAGGGAAAACAGATCTACAAGCCAAAGTTAGCGGACTCTGCGAAGCGATCGAACGTTATTCTGGCGTATTCCAGGGCGATGAAATTCGGCAGATCGATAGTTACGATCGACTAGCCGATCGAGCCATTCATCCCAATGCCTGTATGAATTTTAGCCAGGCACAATACCAACATCGCCAGGAGTGGAATCTGGCAGCCGATCGATTCGGCTGGTTTCAACGAGTTCCAGCACTATTCGATGAAAATCGATCGATCGAATGGACACCGATTTGGTCTTTAACGCACCAAGATTTTAAATATTTGCCGACTGCCTACTGTTATCATGGCTATCCTGCGACTCAAATCCTAGATTGCTGGGCAGATTCGAATGGATGTGCGGCGGGCAACACGATCGAGGAGGCGATCCTGCAAGGATTTATGGAATTAGTCGAGCGAGACTGCGTTGCTCTGTGGTGGTATAACCGTCTCAAACAACCACAGGTAGATTTAGGGAGTTTCAACGATCCCTATTTTCAATCGCTCCAAGACTATTGCCAAACTCTAAATCGGGAACTATGGGTGCTAGATATCACGAGCGACCTGAATATTCCCGCCTTTGCGGCGATTAGTCGGAGACTCGATCGAGCTGAAGAAGATATTGTCATGGGCTTTGGGGCGCATTTTGACCCAACAATTGCGGTAGGTAGAGCATTAACAGAGGTTAACCAAATTCTTCCCAATGTGCTACTGTCTCATCCCGATGGCAAAACTCAATATCCGCTGATGGCCGATCTGCTAGCGACTGAGTGGTGGCGATCGGCTACGGTAGAAAACCAACCGTATTTGCGCCCCGATCCCCAAATTATACCTAAAAGATATTTAGATTATCCCCAACTGGGGAACGACGATCTGCGAGCAGATGTCCAGCTCTGCCAACAGACGATCAAGCAAAACGGCATGGAACTGCTGGTATTAGATCTAACCCGTCCCGATATCGGCTTGAATGTAGTCAAAGTAGTTGTTCCAGGTCTGCGTCACTGGTGGAAACGCCTAGGTTCAGGGCGACTCTATGAGGTTCCGGTAAATATGGGTCGGTTACAAGCACCAATACCGGAAAGTCAACTCAACCCATTTCCAATGTGGATGTGATAACCCAGCCCAACCCAACTCCTCTCAACTCATTTCCCATGTGGATGCGATCGCTCATCCCAACGCCTCACCTACAAAACATTTAGATTAATATCCTCATGTCAAACAAATATCCAATTATTGATGCTGATGCCCACGCCTTTGAATCTCTAGATATGTGGGCGCAGTACTTAGAACCTGCCTATAAAAGTTTTGCCCCATCATCATTGGGAAGTCAAGGATAATGTGAAGATGAAGCCTTCAGAGTATTTCTGCCGCCAGTGTTAAGTAGTTAGACAAAATTAATTACATAGTTGCTTCCAAATTCTCTGAGAATTTTTAAGGGCAGACAATACCAATGATTGCCAGCTAGAGTAGGCATCTATTTCAATCCATTGGTATTTAATAAATCGCCACAGAATCTCAATCAAATTTAACTCAGGAGAATAAGCAGGTAATTCAAAAATAGTTATCCCTCTTTCTTTCCATTCTTCAAGGTGTTCAAACATAGCAGCACTAGTATGAATGCTGGCTCGATCTACTACAATGACCGTTGGTAGAGCGACAACAGGGAAGAAATTATTTATACATGCAACAATCACATCAGAATTAATACTTTGAGTTGAGACATAGGTTTCGAGATGGTTCTTTCGACTCATTATTCCTAAAACATTTAATCGCTTGCTACGACTACTATCGATCGACAAATATTCACCGATATTTTGCCATCCGTAAGGAACCACTGGAATTAAGCAAAATCCAGTTTCATCTAAATAATATAAATTGATTTTTCCAGCATCTTCTAATTGTTTTAATTCAGTCAGTTTTGCCTTCTTTTCGGCATAATCTAATGGATCTGGCTTGCCGCGAACACCTCGGCGCATCCGATGCCAACTCATTGAAAATTCTTTGAGTATCCTCTTAATTGTTTTTTTACTGATTTCAATCTCCCATTCTGATTTTACTTTTTCAACCACTTGTTTTAACTGTCTTGGCTCTTTTTTTGCCCAGTTTCTAATTTGGTCTGATTGCTCGGAATTAAATGTTCTTTTCCTTCCTCTCCCTGGTTGATTGTATAGTCCCGCCATCGCTTCTGATTCCCAGCGATTCAACCAGTTATAAACAGTTTTATAACTAATATTAAATATTTTCATCAGTTCATTGACTTTTACCTGTTGCGAAGCTAATATCAGGAAATGTGCTCTTTGACGCACCTGATGATGTCTACTTTGGTGATAAATTCGTTCTAGTAGCTTAAAAGAAAGTGAATTTATTTCTCTGGTAAAAAACATTGAGATTTCCTGGGAATTTAAAGCTTTGTAACTGCCATACATTTTATCATTTATTTGTGTAATTAATTTTGGCTAGGTACTTAT
>JBJOOY010000200.1:0-3867 GCA_046051065.1 Cyanobacteriota bacterium | reverse complement strand
GATAATTGTTGCTTAAGCAACTGCGGATGCAGCGCGATCGAAATAACCAGCTACTTCAGACATCAACGCACTACAATCACCGTTAGTAATACCATTTTTGTCAGCAGCGATTGCTACTGCGGCTTCTTTCATTTTTTGAACGCCAGCAGCTACCGAAGAGCCAGGAGTACCTAGTGCAATGTAAGTTTCGCGCAATCCGTTCAAGCACCGATCGTCTAAAACGCTAGCATCGCCAGCAAAGATCGAATAGGTTACATACCGGAGGATAATTTCCATATCGCGCAAACAAGCAGCCATCCGACGACTGGTGTAAGCGTTTCCACCAGGAGCGATGAGGTTGGGTTGCTCGGCAAAGAGCGAACGTGCGGCATTAGCGACGATCATCGAAGAGTTGCTGGTAATGCGGTTGACAGTATCCATCCGTTTGTTGCCATCAGCTACCATTGCGGCTAAAGCATCTAGCTGAGCGGCACTGATGTATTGACCTTGAGCATCAGCTTGAGCGACTACTTTAGAAAATCCGTCTAACATATCTTTAAATCCTGGATGTGTTTAATAATTTCGGGGTTAAATTAACATGCCAAAGTTTTCGTCCAGACGACGTAGCCTCGGCTGATAAATTAACGAAAAATTGCGTGCTAATGTACCAATTATGAGAAGCTAACAAGTTTTTAGTAGTTTTAACCGAGCAATAGCTGAGTAATCACGACTACTTGTTAACGTATCTTCATATAATGTTAAATGGATTTCGAGGTGTTTGCCATCGTCAAAAGTTAAAATTTTGTGAGCAAAGAGGATTTACTCACATCTTGTATCAATACATAAGTACTATTATTCGCGACCAAAATGTGAGAAAAAGGGCACAGAACAATATTGTCCCGATCGAGACTAAGTTTTAGTGTATGAATCTGTGAGATTTTGAGCAACCCAAAGCGCAACTTGCAATCGATCGCGTAAATTTAAATAGTTAAAAATATTAGTAACATAATTCTTGACTGTCCCTTCCGTGAGGTGAAGATCCAGAGAAATTTCACGATTGTTTTTGCCTTTACCAATTAGTTTAAGAATTTCGATTTCATTATGATTGAATCGATCTAAAACAGTTACTACAGATAATGGTGTATTTACTGGTTCGGGAATGCGGGCAAATACCTTGAGGGCGATCGCCGGATCGAGTTGTCCGAAACCGCGATCAAGGCTGCGAATAGTGGTGGCTAATTGTTGGGAAGGAGTACTTTTGAGGATATAACCCAGCGCACCATTTTGGAGTGATTGACAGATATATTCGTCTTCATCAAATGTAGTTAATACCATAATCCGAATCCACGGAAATCGCTGATGAATAACTTTAGTTGCTTCGACACCATTGCAAATAGGCATCCGCACATCCATTAAAATTACGTCGGGCCGCAGGGTTTCGGCGAGCAAAATTGCCTCTTCACCATTACCAGCTTCGCCAACCACTTCGATATCTGGTTCGAGATTAATTAGTGCTGCTAATCCTTGTCTAAAAATAACTAAATCGTCAACTAATAATAGGCGAATCATTTTGATATTTGATAGCTAATAGCTGATAGTAGATCGCTAAATGACAGGCAAAATCTTAACCAGGTACAAATATTTTAATCTGGGTTCCTTGTCCGATGTTGCTCCTGAGATGAAATTCGCCGCCTAAACATTGTACGCGCTCTTTCATATTTCTCAATCCAAATCCCGGATAGGGTCGATCGAGATCGAAGCCGTTACCATTATCGCAAATTTCTAAAATAGTACCGCGATTATCATTCTGAGCGGCTCCGCCAACGACGATCCTACTCTCGATCGTTACTCGATCTGCGCCAGCGTGTTTTTGAATATTGGTAATTGATTCTTGAATGACGCAATAAAGTTGATAGCTAGACTGAAGTGATAGCTGTAGAAAGTAGACATCGACAATTATCTCGAAAGGATGATTTTGTTCTGCCAAAGCGACGATCGCTTCGGTGAGGTCAAAATTCGATCGCTTCATCGTTCCCAATGCTTGACGGACGTTATCTAGAGCCTGAGAGCTAAGTTTTTTAGCAAGATCGATCGCTTGTTGTGCGCGTGCGGGTTCGTCGGCTTGTACTCTTTGGGCGAGTTCGATTTGGACATCTAATGAGGTGAGTGAATGCCCTAATGTATCGTGAATATCGCGAGCAATTCGATTGCGTTCCAAATCGACAGCGAGAGTTTCCACTTGTTGGGTCAGTCGGTCGGCTTTTTGGCGAGATTTTTGTTCTTCTGTCCACACACTACCAAGGAGTAAAACATACATACAACTACCTAGATTAGAAGCAAGAAAACTAGGCACCATTCTTGACCAATTCAGATAATATCTCATGTCACCTTGAGTTAAATTTTCGATAATTTGAGGCATACGAAGAGAGTAACTAACTGTACCGAAAATCAGGAAAAATATGGCAATTGTAATATTTTCTCGTCTTGGCAACAAAAAGCATCCTTTCAGTAAGATAGTACTGTAAAAAAGATAAGTAAAGACGTAAAAATGTTCAAAACCTATGATGATCAAAATTGCGGATAAAACATAAGTTCGTCTTTGCCATAGAGATCGATCGACAGGCAAAATTACAATATAGGGAACGATCGCTATGACAAATAAAGCGATCAGTTCGTGCCTCAATGGGGATCTTTGTAAATGTGGGCTGCCAGGATCGAGCCAAATACAGACAAATAAAGAAAATAGCTCAATAACAAGGAGCGAAATACGCATTTTCGGAGAAACTGGCGGTAAGCTCATCATTAGCAATTGATCGATGGATGTCAATCTCGATCCTAAGTCGATCGCGTACTCGATCGATATGACTTTAGTCATATTTTCTATGACCTTAGTTAATATTCAAATCTATAGCATTTGGGTTAATCTTTACTGAACGTGCGATTGTGTGGCATTTTACATGTAAACGCGCTCTGTCAGCACTAGTGTTTTTGCGAATTTTATAGAGGGTTTGAGAAATGAAAATTCATTGCCTGTTGATTGCTAGCTGCGAATCAGCGACAGACAGTGACCTGTTAGACAGCTTAATTCGATCGATTTAACTCAATTTTATTAGGAGATAACTATGTCCGATTCACAACTCGATCCTCAATACGAACTGTTAGCCGTTGCACTTGGTGCATATTCAGATTCTAAAACTAGACCTTTGGCAGAAAAGGGATTTGATACCCTTGGTTACAAAGTCGATCAGGTGTTCGATCCCTACTCTGATGGCGGTCAAGCAATTGGTCTCAGCTCCAAGGATGCCAGCAAATCACCAGTCCTAGTGCTGCCAGGAGGAGCGCCTGGAAATCCGCGTAGTGTTGGTGACGAAGAGTTTACTGCCAGCAAGCAAGCCATTCAAGACTGGATCGGCAGCATTACCAACGATCAACAGGCTAACCCCCAAGGGTTCAAGCCAGATGTCACAGGAGGGAGCCGGGGGGGAGCATTAACTCAACTCACAGCTAGCGCGTTTCCCACCTTAATCGGCTCGGCGGTATCGTTTGTATCACCAGGAATCGATCGAGAGACTGCCGATAAATTTATTGAAAATGGCGGCGATCCGAGTCAAGTTCGGCACTATATTACTGACGGGGACTATCGCAGTCTGATCGGCGATGCCTTTATTCCTGGAAAAGTGACAGTTGGTACTTATGAGATCCCAGTTGCGCCAGAAGCTGGCAAAGTAGACTACGCCTCGCGCAAACATGGCTCTGGAATACTAGCCGATTTTAGTGCTATTTTTCCCGATACTAACAATCCAGAAATAGCTCGACTTCGTGCGCTCACCGATAAACCTACGGATCTAACTCTATCGGAAATTTCTGTTGATGAACTTAATCAGCCTG
>JBJOOY010000199.1:0-7506 GCA_046051065.1 Cyanobacteriota bacterium | reverse complement strand
AGATAGCTGTAGATAGTGGGCGAGGAAATTGGGTCACAGACAAGCTGGACGATCGCAATATTCGTATTGCCGATGTAGTGCAAAAAATAGCTCAAGAAATTGGGCGATCGCCTGCTCAAGTAGCCTTGAATTGGTTATTACAAAAGAACAGTAATATTCTGCCGATTATTGGAGCAAGAACGATTAAACAACTTAAAGATAACCTTAGTTGTTTGGATTTTGTGCTTTCTCCCGAGTATATGGACTATTTAGATGGTGTTAGTCAAATCGATTTAGGATTTCCCCACGCTTTTATTAACAGCGACATGGTGAAAGATCTAATTAGTGGTGGCACTAATATTACAACCAGTTTAATTCGCTGATAAAAATATGAACACACTAACCACTCTTACTGAGTCTGAAGTTAAACAATTGGTAGACGATTGGTATCTAAAATTAGATGTCCATGCTCCCATTTCCGAGATTTTGCCCTTATTAGCAGGTGAAACTCTAGAAATGCAGTTACCAGAAACTACCCTGCACGGTCTAGATGCATTCCAATCTTGGTATGACCGTGTAATTCATACCTTCTTTGATGAAGTACACACTTTACAAACATTAGATATTGCAATCAATGGCGATCGCGCAGATGTTCACCTGGTCGTACGTTGGGAAGCTAGTCGCTGGAATGCACCAGCCCCAAAGAGCGAAAGATTAGCCTTTGATGCAGTTCAAAGATGGGTCGTAGGGCGATCGCCCCAGACTCAACAACCAGCGATCGTCACCTACATCGTCGACTCTTTGACTCCCTTGCCAGGATTCCCCAACCTTTAAATAACTATTAAAAATTCACAAACTACTAAGGAGTATTTATGAACACTCAAGAGATCATCAACAAATACTATGAATCTGCTAATGCTGGCGATTGGAATACCTGGGTATCGCTATTCGCTGACAACATGGTCATGGACGAGCAATTAGCAGGTCATCTCGAAGGAATCGAAATCTTACGAGGAGCAATTGGCGGCATCGAAACAGGCTATTCGCGCTTCCAAAATCAACCCCAAAAAATTGTCATTAATGGTCAAGAAGCTTGCGTTGTTTCTCACATTTCGGCAGCTAATGCCAGTGGTGTACCAATAGAGGCAAATGTTGCTAACTATTTCCGTATCGAAAACGGCAAGATTGCCTACATGGCAAATTTCCACGACACTAGACCATTTGACCCTTTTGTTAATCAGAACGCGAGTTAATTTAACTAGCTATTAGCTATTAGCTTGAGTTATTAAACCCGCTTCGCTGTTCTCGCTATAAGCCATAAGCAGTCAGCATTAAGCTTACATGGTAGGTGATTTAACCCCCCACTATGTATTATTCCACTTAAAGAAGTGAAGGAATTAAACCAGGCTTAAAGCTTAGAGCTTAAAGCTTAAAGCTTTTGTTAAAAGTCGAGAGTATCTATAATGAATGAATTTGATTTTATCGTTGTGGGGGTTGGTTCGGCGGGTGCAGTTGTCGCTAACCGACTCACTGAAAACCCAGAAGTAAAAGTGCTGGCTTTAGAGGCTGGCAATCCTGAAATTCCACCGAATGTTGCTAACCCCTCAGTATGGCCAAGCTTGCTAGGTTCAGAAGTGGACTGGAACTATACTAGCGTTCCTCAACCTGGTTTAGATGGGCGAATTACCCACGAACCGCGCGGCAAAATTCCTGGTGGCAGCAGCAATCTATATATAATGATGCACATCCGAGGGCATCAGTCAGATTACGACAACTGGGCATACAATGGCTGTCCTGGCTGGTCTTACCAAGATCTTTTGCCCTATTTCCAAAAACTGGAAGATCAGGAAGATGATACCAGTCCTTGGGCAGGAAAAGACGGCCCGTTATATGTTGCTAATGCTAAACTGCATAACCCAAATCCTACTTC
This sequence comes from Cyanobacteriota bacterium, assembly GCA_046051065.1. Lineage (GTDB taxonomy): Bacteria > Cyanobacteriota > Cyanobacteriia > Cyanobacteriales > Chamaesiphonaceae > Chamaesiphon. The sequence continues at coordinate 5,597 of JBJOOY010000199.1, read as the reverse complement.
TGAAGCGTTTATTCAAGCTTGCCTAGAACTGGGACATCCCTATACGCCAGACTTCAATGGTCCCGATATGGAAGGGACAGGCTGGCATCATGTCAACATTAAGGATGGCAAGCGTCAAAGTACTGCCGTTGCTTACCTGAATCCAATTTTAGAGCGACCAAATCTAACTATTAGTACTAATTCTCAGGCGACTCGGTTATTATTCTCTGGCGATCGCTGTGAAGGAGTAGAATACAGACAAAATGGTGAACTTAAAACCGCTCATGCCAACTGCGAAGTCATTGTTTGCACTGGTGCGATCGAGTCGCCTAAGCTACTATTGCTCTCGGGAATTGGTAATCCTAGCCACTTACAAGAATTTAATATTCCAGTCGTCGCCGATCTCCCAGGTGTTGGTGAAAACTTTCACAATCATGTCTTGGTTGGTGTCATTGCCGAAACTGATCAACCCGTACCGCCACCAAATCAAAATCTTTCCGAAAGTGCCTTGTTCTGTAAATCCGAACCTGGTTGGATTGGGCCAGACTTACAGATTGCCTTCGTCCACGTTCCCTTTGATGTAATTGTTGGTCAAAACTATCCAAATGCCATCAGCATTTTACCTGGTGTTGTCCGTCCCCTATCTCGCGGTTGGATACGGTTAGCCAGTAATAATCCCTTAGATAAACCCTTAATTAACCCTAACTATCTGGGAGTTGAATCCGACCTGGAAAGGTTAGTTCAAGGAGTGGAAATTGCTCGTGACATTTTTGCGACCAAAGCGTTCTCTGGTTGGGTAAAACAAGAACTACTACCAGGTTCAGCTGTTAGCGATCGCAGTCAATTACGCGCCTTTGTCAAACAAAGAGCCGATTCCTACCACCATCAAGCGGGTTCTTGCAAAATGGGCAGCGATCGCCTGGCAGTTGTCGATCCTCATTTACGGGTTTATGGAGTAAAGGGATTACGGATAGCCGATGCCAGTGTTATGCCTGTCGTACCCTCGGGCAACTGTCATACAGGTATTTTGGCGATCGCCGAAAAGGTATCTGACTTAATTAAACAGCAACACGGTTTATAAGATTTATTAGGTGAATTATGACGTTACAAATTTTTTCGCAAGTAGCACTAACTTGCCAAGACGCGATCGCTACTGAAGAGTTCTACAGTAAACACTTTGGGTTTAAACGGGCAAGAGTTGCCAAACTACCAGACGGCAGTCAAATTGTGTTTATCAAAATGGGCGATAGTGCTTTCTATTTTGAATTGTTTCAAGCAACGGAAAATTTACCCATTCCTCCCGCGATTAATGATGGTTATCAGTTTCCTTCAGTGCGTCATCTGGCTTTTAAAGTCGATGATGTAGATGCCAAATTAGCTGAGATGGGTAACGATGCCAAAATTACCCTAGGGCCACTTAACTTTGATGATTACATCCCAGGCTGGCGCACAGTTTGGATTGCCGATCCCGACAGCAGAATTGTAGAGATCTCTCAGGGATTCGTTGATGAAAATTAGCTTCTAGCTCTTAGCTGATACCAAATTCGATTCTCAAAAATAACTTTGTGGTAAGCAGTTTAATTCCGCTGAAACTCTATCACCCCTTACCCATTACCCATTACCCATTACCTTTCTTCTAAATGTTGCATACCAACAGGATTAAATCATGGCTACAGTTCAATTCACCTATTTTACAGGCTTAAGAAGATCGTTTATTAACAATGTTCGCTTGACTGGAACTTGGGATAGTAATGGACGCTATTCTGACCAGTGGGCTACTTTATCAATGCAACAGACAACTGCTGAAGATGGTTGTCCTTGCTTTACGGCGACAGTAAATTTAGATGATTCACAAATCGGTCAACAATTTCGCTGGGGTGTGATCTTAGATGTACCAGCAGGAAATAATCTCTGGGGCATAATGACCGAAGAGAACGATCTTAATTCTAGAGAACGCGATCGCACTTTTACCCTACAGGCTCCAAATAGCGCAATCCAACAAGAAAGCTACTACCTGACTCATTGCCGTCGGTTAGGAGCGCAAAAATCCTACAATGGCGCAGCTCAACCAGGGATTCAGTTTGCCGTGTGGGCACCCAATGCCCGAAATGTGGAAGTTGTCTTCGGTCAATCGAGCGGTTACATTGCAGATACTGGCGTGGGAGAGGATACTAGCCGTCCGCGACTATCACTGTCTCGCCTAGGGGATGGAACTTGGCAAACTAATGGCGCAGCACCTCTAGCTAATTTTACTGCCTTCGATCGCCTGCCTTACATGTTCAGAGTAACTAAAGCAGACGGACAGGTAGCCTATAAAACCGATATATATTCTCGCTGTCAGATGGGAAAAGGCAGAATCGATCCGAGTGAATCAGCTTTTTCGGGGGATTATCGGCAGCTAGACGGCTCAGTTAGCTGTTCGGTGATCATCGACCCCGATACAGTCACCAGAGAGCCTGAAGAGGAATTTTCGCCACAACAGGTATTTATTCCAGAGTCGGAATTCTGGCAAAACGAATTCGATCCTAATCGTCCTGTACCCCGTCGTGTGGAAGATCTGGTTATCTACGAACTCCATGTTGGCGCTTTGGGGAGCGGTCAAAATCGACCAGGCAACTTTGAAGATGCGATAAATTTATTGCCGTATTTAATAGAATTGGGCGTAAATGCGATCGAACTTCTTCCCCTGTCTGAATTTAGAGATGAGGTCAATTGGGGGTATGAAACCTCTCACTACTTCGCTCTTGAATACAGTGCTGGGGGTAGAGATCAACTTAAGCATTTTGTTAGAGCCTGCCATCGTCAAGGAATCGCCGTGATTCTCGATGTTGTCTACAATCACTATTCTCCAGATGCAGGGCGTGCGGAATGGGCTTACGACTCGGACGTTCCCGAACAAAATATTTATTACTGGTACGAAGGTAATTCCAGTAATTATCCGCAGCCAGATGGCGGTTATATAGATAACTACTCTACAGGCTTTGCTCCTCGCTTTTATGAGGAGATCGTGCGAAAAATGTTTATCAGTAGTGCTGCTACTTTAATTGAAGAATTTCACGTAGACGGATTTCGAGTCGATGCTACGGCTTCGATCCATTTATATAACGTGCTTCATGCCGATGGTAGGAGAACTGATAATGTCAATGTTTTTGGCGCGAAATTTCTCAGAGAATGGACGCGAACCATGAAGCTGATCCGCCCTGAAGTGATGCTGATGGCAGAAGATCATTCCGATTGGGATGGAGTTACCGAGCCTGTGGACAATGGTGGCTTGGGATTTGATGCCACTTGGTATTCTAGTTTTTACCACCATCTGGTAGGGGATGCTCAAGCAGGAACACAGTACGCCAGATTAATTACGACGGTGGGATACGGTGGCAACGAACCCCTGGCAATGGATTATTTTGCTGGCGCACTGGCAGCATCTAGCGATCGCAAAGTTGTCTATCATGAATCTCATGATGAGGCTGGTAACTCCCAAAACTCCAGACGAACTATCTCAGCAGCGGTCAACTCTGCCCCCCTGATTGGCGAAACTCGCCGCGTTGCTGAATCCCGCTGTCGCTTCGCTTGTGGCGTGACGATGCTTTCCGCAGGTACGCCCATGTTTATGATGGGTGAAGAGATTGGCGCCCAGAGATTTTATCGCTACGCAGATTTCTTGAGTAATCGGGAAGACCTTTTAGGCGAGCGTCAAGGAGAAGGTCAACGGCTATTTAGATTTTATCAAGACATTATTCGCTTGCGGTTAGAACATTCGGGATTGCGATCGCACCAGATTGATATCATCCACGTCCACAATACCAACCGAATCATCGCTTTTAGGCGTTGGGATAATGCTGAAGAGTTGCTAGTGGTGGCAAGTCTTAATAATAGTCCTTTTAGCTCGGGATATGCGATCGAGAATTCTCGACTGGGAAATGGTACGTGGCGCGAGATTTTCAACAGTGATGCCGAACCTTATGGCGGAAATAGGATCGGCAATTTAGGCGGATCTATGGCTTCTAGTAACGGTCGAATTTATGTTGTCGTGCCAGCCAATGGATTTGTCGTCTTCCAGCGACTGTAACTGAAAAAGCCAAAAGATCAAACTCGCTTTGCAGTTAGCTTCAATCAGGCTTATAGCTTATAGCTTATAGCTTTTGTTAAAAATTACACACATTACTAATTATTTTATTGAGGAATTAACCATGGACCCTATTTCGACAGTGATTATTGCTGCTCTGGTTGAAAATCTAAGCCAAAATGCCTGCAAAGACGGTTATGTTGCTCTTAAAGATGCTTTCAAGAAAAAGTTTGGCGACAAAAGCGATCTGGTGGATGCAGTCGACAAATTAGAAAAGTCACCTGACAGGGATGATCGTAAAGCCACACTAGAAAAAGAAGTTGAAATCGCTAAGGTCAATGATGACCCTGATATTCGCAAGTTAGTTCAAGATTTACTCGACCAGATCAAAGAACAGCCTGGTGGACAGGCGATGATCAATCAAACTCAAACCAATACGGTGAGAGGTGTAAATGTTGGTGGAAATTTTGAATTTAAACCAATTCAAGACGGAAGCAAGAGTTAAGGAAATAAAATAATGAAGTTATTTTGGTCTAAATTCCTGGCAGCAATAGGATGGGGATTACTCAAGGTAGGTGAGGTCGAGTCGTGAAACAATGCCATAATCCTAATTGTCTGCATCAGAATCTTCCTAACACAAAGTTCTGTGTGAAGTGCGGTATTGAGTTACGTTTAAGCGATCGCGAAGCGTGGACGGAGTCCAATCGCTCATCTCAACCACAACATAACCTGGTTGCTGTGGGTAATAAATTACGTTTAAGCGATCGCGAAGCGTGGACGGAGTCCAATCGCTCATCTCAAGAACAAGATAACCTGGTTAAAAATGCTAACGTTGGGCGTGACTTGACCTTTGCGCCAGTTCAGAACATTATCGAGACGCAGATCATTCAGTCTTCGGTTGAGGTGGTCACCCAGCGAGAACTGAATAAAAATTCACCTTATCAGGGACTCAAAAGGTTCAATTTCAAAGACAGAGAGCGCTTTTTTGGCAGAGATAAGTTAATTGCCAGATTATTCGAGGCGGTGAATCGCAGCAACTTGAGTTTAGTATTGGGGGCTTCTGGTAGTGGCAAGTCCTCTGTCGTGCGTGCTGGCTTAATTCCTGAGTTGAAGAAATCTCTGGAGTCTCAAATATTTTATGACTTCATCTTTACACCCAATCAAGATCCCTTTGATTCTCTATATCGGTGTCTACTCAGCGAAGAAAAGGACTATAGCTTCAGTAAAGCAGAAGCTGAAATTGCCCTGGAAGCAAAGGCAGATACCTTATCTAAAGTGATTAGTACCTTTAGGAAAAATGGGGAACGGTGGCTAATTTTTGTCGATCAATTTGAAGAATTATTCACTATTTGTAACGATCTAGACAAACGCAAAAACTTTATTTCAGGTCTAGTTCAAGTTGCCAAGTCGGGGAATAATTATATCAAGATCATACTGGCAATGCGGTCTGACTTTCTGGAGCAGTTGAGTTTCTATCCCGATCTAGGTAACATTGCCAATCAAAATAATATCCATCTGGTGACTGAGATGTACCCAGATGAACTACGACAGG
>JBJOOY010000198.1:0-6025 GCA_046051065.1 Cyanobacteriota bacterium | reverse complement strand
TTATAAATATTACCAAATATTACGAAGAAGCTATTTAGATCGAATTTATCGATGACAATAAGCGGTAATCCTAAATTCAAATCCAATTAGCTAAGTATGAATTTAACAAAACGTTGTATCGCAGAATTTTTTGGAACATTCTGGTTGGTTCTGGGCGGTTGTGGTAGTGCTGTACTGGCAGCAGCATATACGGAGACTAATGCTCAGGGGGTATCTGAAGCTAAAGCCGCTGCTGCTGCTTCACTTGGAATCGGCACCTTTGGGGTGTCTGTTGCTTTTGGTTTGACTGTATTAACGATGGCATATGCGATCGGACACATCTCAGGCTGTCATCTCAATCCGGCTGTTTCCTTCGGTTTATGGGCTGGTAAAAGATTTCCAGCATCTAATCTATTTCCTTACATTCTCGCTCAAGTCGGCGGCGCGATCGTGGCAGCATTATTTATCTATTTAATTGCAACAGGTAAGACTGGATATGCATTAACAGGAACTGGTCCAATGGCTACAAATGGCTTTGGAAATCACTCTCCCCAAGGTTACTCCCTCTTCGCGTGTTTCATTACTGAAGTTGTGATGACATTCATGTTCTTGCTGGTAATCTTAGGTGCTACCGATCGGAGAGCACCTCAAGGTTTTGCGCCAATCGCGATCGGCTTGATGTTAACGCTAATTCACTTAATTAGTATTCCCGTTACCAATACATCTGTCAATCCAGCTAGAAGCACTGGTCCTGCTATAGTTGTCGCATTGTTTGGGAAGCCTGAGTTGCTCGGGCAGGTATGGTTATTTTGGGTAGCTCCGATTGTTGGTGCGATCGCGGCTGGATTATTTTACAACAGCATCTTTGAATCAACAGTAATCGTTAGAAAAGACCGATCTGAAGGAGAACTGAGTGGCAATCTTTAGGTTTTAGCTGAGTGACATAGCTAGTGCTGATGCGATCCAACGCTTTACCGTTTGGTTAAAGCGTTGGCTGCAAAACCCTAGACTTGCCATTTCAACCGCCGTCGCATCGACAATGCACAGCGAAGTATCGGTTTTACACACCGTCCAGAGGTTTTAGTCTCTATTCTAGCCACTCACTGCTGCGGATCGTCTGTCAACCAGTGTCCGAATTCTGCTAGAAATCGATCGCGTAAGATCGCATCTCGAATTTGTTGAGTGAACCGAATTAACTCAGTAATATTGTGTAGCGATAATAGTGTAAATCCCGTAATTTCACCACAGCGAACTAAATGGCTGAGATAGGCGCGACTAAAGTTTTGACAAGTATAGCAAGGGCAAGTATCGTCTAAGGGGGTAAAATCGCGCTTGAAGGGCGCATTTTTAAGATTCCACCTTTGACCCCTGACGAAAGCGGCACCGTGCCTGGCGACGCGGGTAGGGATGACACAATCGAATAAATCGATGCCGGAGGCGATCGCGATCGCCATTTCTTTGTAAGTGCCAACACCCATCAGATAACGCGGCTTACTAGCTGGTAATAAGGGTGCGGTAGCGCGGACGATTTGATGGATAAAATGGGCTGGTTCGCCAACACTTACGCCACCGATCGCATAACCATGCAGATCAAAATCTTGGAGCGACTTGGCTGTTTCTGCGCGTAAGTCAAGATGTACGCCACCTTGGACGATCGGAAATAATGCTTGATCTTCAGGGCGTTGGTGCGCTTTGATGCAGCGTTCTAGCCAGCGATATGTGCGTTCGGTGGCGGCGACGACTTCCTCACGCGTAGCTGGGTAAGGCGGGCATTCATCAAAGGCCATAATTACATCTGCACCGAGGGCATTTTGAATCTCGATCGATTTTTCTGGCGAGATAAAAATCGTCCGTCCATCTAGTGGAGATTTAAAAGTGACTCCTTCCTCCGTAATTTTCCGCATTTTACTGAGGCTAAAGACCTGAAAACCACCGGAATCGGTCAACATTGGCCCTTTCCAGTTCATGAATTTATGCAATCCACCTGCTGCCTGAATCACATCTTCGCCTGGACGGAGATGAAGATGATAAGTATTAGATAACACCATCTGCGCTTTAGCATCTTCCAAGTGAGCGGGGGTGAGTGTTTTGACAGTTGCCGTAGTTCCAACTGGCATAAATCTAGGTGTTTCCACAATCCCATGCGGGGTGTGGAAAACTCCAGCACGAGCGTGAGTGTGACTACAGTTAGCTAAACAGTCGAAGGTGAAGTGAGCAGTCAAAGTAAGCTGGGGATGGAGAGTGTGAGTAAAATAGAAATCGGCAAAAATTGTCCGTCACAACTCAGTGTAACGCTTGGGAGATTAATTGAATTGTTCGACTAAATTAGCCACAGGCGATCGAGTTATTGTCCTCACGCCAGATCGATCTACTCGTGTCGATCGAATATTTAATTAACGGGATTAATCGGATTTTTGTTCGGATCTTCACCCGCCCAACCTACAGTAGAGGGATCGGGATCTTCTTTGACACGGAGAATCGGTAAATTGGCGATTAGAGCTGTCACTCTTTGATTGCTTTGGAGCGAAAAATCTAGCCCTTGAGCATCGAGTTCGACATACCGCGATACGACTTCTAATATTTCTTGCCGCATCATTTCCACCATTTGGGGGCTGAGATCGGTACGATCGTGGGCAATGACTAATTGTAATCTTTGCTTGACTCGATCGCGGCTAGGCGCAGTTTGCGTTTGCGGGAATAACATTCCCAAAAAATCGTTGATCATATTTGTATGTAGGGCGATCCGATAAAGAGAGTTTGCACCTAGAGAGTTAAGTTGGTGCGGGGCACAGATGACGATCGTAATTGCTGACAGACTCGATCGATAAAAACTCGAGTTTGTAGCTTTCTTTAAACTCATCTCGATCGGCAAAATATGTCAATCGCGCCACGACCAAGCAGCTTACCAAATTTCCCAGGGAGTTACAACTACAAAAAAAGTCAAGTTCCCTGATGTTCTAAGTATAATAATTACTTACTTGGTAAAAATTTTACGTATTCGTGTCAATAAGTTATCACGATCGACACCCAGTTCCATAAATTCAACTTTTTCGCCACAGATCCGCCGGGCGATATTATCAAAAGCTTTATTGGCGCGAGAGGTTGAATTAACCTCTAGGACTAAAGGTTCGCCAGTATTAGTAGAAGTAATCACGCGTTCGTCTTCAGGTACGACTCCGACTAATTGGATTGCTAGCAGTTCGGTAACGTCTGCAACAGACATCATCTCACTAGCTTCAACCATCGACGGACGCAAGCGATTGACAATTAGTCTGGCGGGGCGAACATTATTCGCTTCGAGTAAACCAATTACCCGATCGGCATCGCGAACGGCTGAAACCTCCGGCGTCGTGATAATGATCGCTTCTTGAGCCGCCGCGATCGCATTTTTGAAGCCCGACTCAATCCCTGCTGGGCTATCGATTAAAATATAATCGAACTGTGGCGCAAGTTCGCCGATCATCCATTTCATATGGTTGGGCGTAATCATCTCCGCCTTGCGGTTTTGAGTAGCCGGAAGTAGTGCGAGTTTTGGTTGGCGCTTATCGCGGACGAGTGCCTGATCTAACCGACATTCACCAGCGAGGACTTCTACCGCCGTATACACAACCCGATTTTCTAGTCCTAGTAACAGATCGAGATTCCGCAGTCCAAAGTCTCCATCTACTAGGGCAACTCGATGCCCCATCTTGGCAAGGGTCATTCCTAGGTTGGCGGTGATTGTCGTTTTACCAACGCCGCCCTTACCGGAAGTAATTACAATAATGCGAGTCATGAGATTTATAAATTATGAATTATGAATTTTTCTGAATAATTTCTCATTTTAGGTTGCAATCGGTACAACCAGCACAGACGATCGGACTTTGCTATTTTAGTGGTAATTGCCGATCTTTAAATCGTCACCCAAATATTTAATCAGCGGGTTGAGATCCTTGATTTGTTAACTCATTGAGATAGGGGGTAGTTTTCAGATCTGCCGCTCGGGCAATCCGAATCCCTTGAGGGGTAACGTAGGCGATTTCCGGCTCGAATTCTAGGGGCGGATTTTCTGGCGCTCGAGCCACTCGATCGGCAATCCTGAGCTGGGTTGGCTCCATTTGCAATGCCATAATCAGACATTGAGGATTGGTAGGATAACCAGCATGAGCGATACCGCGCAGCCTGCCCCAGACAATAATATCCCCACCTGCAAAAATTTCGCCCCCAGGATTGACATCACCCATAATAATCACCGAACCTTGATGGCGAATATCCATCCCAGATCGTACCGTCATTTGGAGGTACATCGGTTCGACTAGGAGGGGAATCTGAGCAGCGGCGGGTGGTGGTGCCAGCGGAGCGATCGCCGACTGTTGAGTAATCGAATAACCCTCTGTCGCTGCGGCTACCGCAGTTTGGCGACGACTGGTTTCGACAAGTTGAAGCTGCAATGATACATCACCGAGGGCATCAGCAATGCTTTGCAGTTGTCTGGCATCTAATAATCGATCGTAGGCGATCAAATGCACGGCAGTCAATGGTTGCCAAAATCTTTTACTACCTTTAAGTCTTTGTTGGAGTTGTTCCCATAGCTCATTCCAACTAGCTGCATTAGTAGTTTCTGCCTCCCTAGGCAGAATTAATTTCACCACTCCATCTTCATTTTTTAGTCTAACTTGCAATTTGGGTTGTTCCACTGGTGTGACTGATGGGTTGTCTGGTTTCCCGTTCGCATTCAGTGTGGGCGAGGTGGATGAAGGGTTTGCATTCATAGCCTACATATTAATGATGGTTGATTATGAAAATTGCTTCACTATCTTACACTTCAAACGGATATTCCGTGAGAAAGTCGGTTGTGATGTTTCGCAATTAAAAATTTAGGCTCCATGAGCGCGTGGATCTACATTGTCGCTGTTGGGAGTAACTTTGGGCACAAACGCCGAAACTTCACCTGTCGGGGAACTAGAAGAGAGAGTTGCTCCAGTTGTTAAGGCGGTAAGTTTATCAGCTAAAATTTGCCGAGGTTGTTCGCCGATCGCTTGCGCGAGAATTTTGCCCTGACGATCGAAAAACACAAAATGAGGAATCCCATCAACTCGATATTTTGTGACCTCTGGGAGCCATTTAGTATTATCTACATTGAGCATTGAGAAATTGATTCGATCGCCGAACTCTGACTTAATTTCTGCCAGATCTTTGGCCATTGCTTGACAACTCGTACACCAATTGGCGTAAAATTCCATCAATGTTGGTTTGCCATTATTCAGGGCGATATCGATCGGTTGAGACTGATTGGCCTGAGTTTCTAGGCTAGCACTAAAGTTTTGGGTGCGGAAGCCCAATGCGAGTATAACCATTAATATAATTGCGATCGACGCGATCGCAAAGTTACGCATCCGTTGTGGAGATGAACTAGTTTGCATAAGGCAGTGAATTGATGATTTAAGACCAGTATCTAATTCAATATATCGCGCAGTTCTCTGCTAATGTGAAAGTTAATGCTGCTGGTTGACCTCAAATCGATTAGGATCTACAGTGCCACAACCCTTAAATCTCCGATCTTAGATGTTGTCACTCCCGATTTTCCCCGAATCCCAGCATAAAATTATTCAATCTCTAGCTCAGCATACCGATCTAGATTTAGTTAGTTTACATCAGCTACATCCCCAACAGGGTAAATTTTTCACAGCCCTATTTTGTCGGCATAGTACGATTGTTTATAGTGTTGTCCAACATGCGGCCCAATCGCCGATTCAAATTGATTATTTATTTGCGATGGCGTGGCGCGAGATTTTTCTAGCACTCCCACGCGTTCAGTTACCAGTGCACCCAGAAACCACAAATTGGCAAAATTGGTCGATCGATATGACTGGAGTTACACTCGATCGCTACAAAATTCCCAATCCAGAACAGATTCGTTATTCTCTTACCAATGCACCACCTCCACTTTGGTGTTATCTCGATCGAGGACTCGATCTGATTCCACCACTGTCACGACTGATCGTAGTCATGAAGCAAAATTTAAACTGGAACGAACAAAAAATTTCGGCCTATCTTCACGGTGAAG